>NZ_JBHWHH010000207.1:0-11705 GCF_042732555.1 Nocardia sp. NPDC059764 | reverse complement strand
CCTTCTTGGCGGGCTCGGGTGCGGCGAGGGCGGGCGACTGGTCTGCGAGGACGCCCTTCAGGAACTGGCCGGTGTAGCTCTCGGTCACCGCCGCAATGGTTTCCGGGGTGCCCTGGGCGATGACCATGCCACCGCCGGAACCGCCCTCGGGGCCCATGTCGATGACCCAGTCGGAGGTCTTGATGACATCGAGGTTGTGTTCGATGACGATCACCGTATTGCCCTTGTCGACCAGGCCGTTGATGACGGTCAGCAGTTTGCGGATGTCTTCGAAGTGCAGGCCGGTGGTGGGCTCGTCGAGGATGTAGATGGTGCGGCCGGTGGAACGCTTCTGGAGTTCGGCGGCCAGCTTCACGCGCTGCGCCTCACCGCCGGACAGCGTCGGAGCCGACTGGCCCAGGCGGACATAGCCGAGACCCACGTCCACCAGCGTCTTGAGATAGCGGTGGATCGAGGTCACCGGCTCGAAGAAGTCCGCGGCCTCCTCGATCGGCATGTCCAGCACCTCGGCGATGGTCTTGCCCTTGTAGTGGACTTCCAGGGTTTCGCGGTTGTACCGCGCGCCGTGGCAGACCTCGCACGGGACGTACACGTCCGGCAGGAAGTTCATCTCGATCTTCAGGGTGCCGTCACCCGAGCACGCCTCGCAGCGGCCGCCCTTCACATTGAAGGAGAACCGGCCCGGCTGATAGCCGCGCACCTTGGCCTCGGTGGTGGCCGCGAACAGGGTGCGGATCTTGTCGAAGACGCCGGTGTAGGTGGCCGGATTCGAGCGCGGGGTGCGGCCGATCGGCGACTGGTCCACCTGCACCAGCTTGTCCAGGTGATCGAGGCCGTTGACCCGGGTGTGGCGGCCCGGCACCTGACGCGCGCCGTTCAGCTTGTTCTGCAGCACGGTCGCCAGAATGTCGTTGACCAGCGTCGACTTACCCGAACCGGAGACGCCGGTGATCGAGGTGAGCACGCCCAGCGGGAAATTCACGTCGATGTCGCGCAGGTTGTGCTCGGTCGCGCCGACCACGGTGAGCTGCTTCTTCTTGTCGATCGGCCGCCGCACCAGCGGCAGGTCGATGCGCTCGCGCCCGGAAAGGTAAGCGCCGGTGAGGGAATCCTTGTCCTGCAGCAGCCCCTCGTAGGGACCCGAGTACACCACCTGGCCGCCGTGCTCGCCGGCCAGCGGGCCGATGTCGACCACCCAGTCCGAGGCGTGGATGGTGTCCTCGTCGTGCTCGACCACGATCAGCGTATTGCCGAGACTCTTGAGGCGCGTGAGGGTTTCGATCAGGCGGCGGTTGTCGCGCTGGTGCAGGCCGATGGACGGCTCGTCCAGCACGTACAGCACGCCCACCAGGCCCGACCCGATCTGGGTGGCCAGGCGGATGCGCTGCGCCTCACCACCGGAGAGGGTGGCGGCGGCGCGCGAGAGCGTCAGGTACTGCAGGCCGACGTCGAGCAGGAAGCCCAGGCGCGCCTGGATCTCCTTGATCACCTGCGCGGCGATGGCGGCCTGCCGCTCGTCGAGGGTGAGGGTGTTCAGGAAGTGCGCGGCATCGCCGATCGACAGATCCGAGATGTCGGCGATGGAGCGGCGTTCCGTGCCGGCCGACAGCGTGACCGCGAGGATCTCCGGCCGCAGGCGCGCGCCGGCGCACACCGGGCACGGGATGTCGCGCATGTACCCGTCGTAGTGCTCCTTCATCGCCTCCGACTCGGTGGCGTCCATACGCCGCTGCAGGAACGGCATCACACCCTCGAAATCGGCGTAATACGAACGCTTGCGACCGTAGCGGTTGGTGTAGGAGACGTGCACCTGCTCGGAGCTGCCCTCCAGCACCGCTTTGCGGGCCTTGAGCGGCAACTGACTCCACGGCGTGTCCATGGAGAAGCCGATGGCCTCGGCCAGGCCCGACAGCAGCCGGGTGAAGTACTCGGCGGTCTGCCCGCGCGACCACGGCGCGATCGCGCCCTCGGCCAGGCTCAGATCCGGGTCCGGCACAACGAGATCCGGATCGACCTCCTTGCGAATACCCAGACCGGTGCAATCCGGGCACGCGCCGTAGGGCGAGTTGAAGGAGAACGACCGCGGTTCCAGATCCTCGATGTCGAGGGGGTGCCCGTTCGGGCAGGCCAGCCGCTCGGAGAAACGCCGCTCCCGATCGTGGGCGTGCTCGTCGCGGTCCACGAAGTCCAGCACCACGATGCCGTCGGCCAGCCGCAGCGCGGTCTCGATCGAATCGGTCAGGCGCTGTTTGGAACTCGGCTTCACGGCGAGGCGGTCGATGACCACCTCGACATCGTGCTTCTCCTGCTTCTTCAGCTTGGGCGGATCGGTCAGCGGATGCACCACGCCGTCGACCCGGACACGCGAGTAGCCCTGCGAGTTCAGCGACTCGAACAGGTCCACGAACTCGCCCTTGCGGGTGCGCACCACCGGCGCGAGCACCTGGAACTTGGTGCCCTCCGGCATCGCCAGCACCTGATCCACGATCTGCTGCGGGCTCTGCTTGGCGATCAGGTGACCGCAGACCGGGCAGTGCGGGGTGCCCGCGCGCGCGAACAGCAGACGCAGATAGTCGTAGACCTCGGTGATGGTGCCGACCGTGGACCGCGGGTTGCGGTTGGTCGACTTCTGGTCGATGGACACCGCCGGGGACAGGCCCTCGATGAAGTCCACGTCCGGCTTGTCCATCTGACCCAGGAACTGCCGGGCGTACGCGGACAGCGACTCCACGTAGCGGCGCTGTCCCTCGGCGAAGATGGTGTCGAAGGCCAGCGACGACTTTCCGGACCCGGACAGACCAGTGAAAACGATGAGACTGTCACGGGGTAGGTCGAGATCGACCCCTTTGAGGTTGTGCTCCCGCGCTCCGCGCACCGTCAGGCGATCCGCCACCTGGCCATCCTTCCAACGTTCCGGCATCCAGACATACCCCCGACGCCATGCTAAGGGCACCCACCGACAAGTTTGGATACGCGAGCTGAAACGCTGGTCATAGTGTGTTTATTGCGAGGGCGAGGGTGATCTCGCCCGCACCGGCTCAGGCCGACTTCTCGGTGATCGCCGTGGCGGCCCCGGCCGCGCTGGGCAGCGCGCGGCGCACGCAGCTCGAGATCACCCGCGGCTGCCGCGCTCGCTCCCGATCGCGGGCGCGTTCCTCGGACCCGGCCGCGGTGACCAGGGCCAGGTCGCCGTCGAAGCGGCGGTAGAGCAGCCGCCCGCGGCGGACGTCGGCGTCGATGAAGAAGAGGTACGGCAGCCCGCCCAGGCACAGCCGGGCCACCGCCTCGTCCTCGCGCAGCATGGGCACGCCGTCACGCGGACGGCCCAGCGTGCGCACCCCGAGCGGCCCGGTCCAGCAGACCACCGCCTCGGATCCGGTGTCGGCGTCGATGAACAGATGCGCGTCGTAGTCCATGGCGTCGAGCACCCGCGCCGCCGCCGCGGGCGTGGCCACCTGTAGTCGGCAGTCCTTGCGCCGCACGATCGGCCGCGGCTCGGTGATCGCGGACAGCGACGGGCGCGCGGGATCCGGCCAGGGCCGGGACAATTCGTCCGGCGGGCAGCCCAGTCGCAGGTCCAGCCGTTCCAGTGCGAAGGTGGCGGCGAACCGACCCGGCCCGGCGACCTGCACCCGGAACGCCTTCCCCAGCGCTCGGACACTCGCCTGCACCAGGGTGATGCCGTCCTCGAGATCGCCGGCGTCGGGATCGGGCCAGTGCAAGCGTGCCCGCACCGGCCCGTCGACCCCGTGGCGGCGCAATACCCTGCCCAGTCCGCGCACCACCCGGGTCACCTCCCCCGACGGGATGGGCCCGTGCGTGGTCACCACGAAATCCGGATCGATTCCACTCGACCACACATCGAACGCGCCCATAGCCGACCCCGCTCTCCCTGTATCCGACCCGGCAACCGACTCCATGGCAACACACGTCACACGGGCCGAACAGTGCCGAAGGTCCCAAACCAGACCACTTTTGGGGAAAAGTCTCCGATAAAAGATCACGGGGCCGCCGATTCGCCCGGAGATTAGGGACCTTCGGCGGTATCCCGTTGCCAGGCCGCGGGTTACGTTGGCCGGAACCCTTCGCGCACGCGCGCGACCCGACCGCGCATCACCGACATCCTGGAGGCCGTCGTGATCAAAGTCTTCCTGGTCGACGATCACGAGATCGTCCGCCGCGGTCTGACCGATCTGCTGGAGGAGGACCCCGAGCTGACCGTGGTCGGCGAGGCGGGAGACGTTGCCCAGGCGCTGGCCCGGATCCCGGCACTGCGCCCCGACGTGGCGGTGCTCGACGTGCGCCTACCCGACGGCAACGGCATCGAACTGTGCCGGGACCTGTTGGCCGACATCGACGATCTGCGCTGCCTGATCCTCACCTCCTACACCGACGAACAGGCCATGATGGACGCCATCCTGGCCGGCGCCAGCGGCTACGTGGTCAAGGACATCAAGGGCATGGAGCTGGCCAAGGCCATCAAGGAGGTGGGCGCGGGCCGCTCGCTGCTGGACAATCGCGCGGCTGCCGCCCTCATGGCCCGGCTGCGGCGCAGCACCGAATTCGACGGCCCGCTGGCCGGTTTGACCGATCAGGAACGCAAGTTGCTCGACCTGCTCGGCGACGGCCTCACCAACCGGCAGATCGCCGAACGGATGTTCCTGGCGGAGAAGACGGTCAAGAACTACGTGTCCCGGCTGCTGGCCAAACTCGGGATGGAACGCCGCACCCAGGCGGCCGTACTGGCGTCGAAATTGCGTACGGGACAACCACGTTCGGCATGACACCCGCACGGCAATCTCGGCGCGCATAGAATCGCGCTGACGTGGCGTATCCGCCGGACCGCAGGACATACATGCACGACACCCCCCGCACCGGCCCTTACTCGGTGCGTGAAACGCTGTCGCAGCTGCGATTACGCGAGTTGCTCACCGAGGTCAAGGACCGAGTCGAACAGATCATCGACGCCCGCGATCGGATCGACGGGCTCGTCGAGGCGATGTTGCTGGTCACCTCCGGGCTGGACCTGGAGCAGACGCTGAGCACCATCGTGCGCGCGGCCACCATCCTGGTCGACGCCCGCTACGGGGCGCTGGCCGTGCTCGGGCACGAACAACAGCCCAGCCAGTTCATCTTCCACGGCATCGACGAGCAGACCCGGGTCAAGATCGGGGCGATGCCCGAGAGCCACGGCGTGCTCGGGCTGCTGCTCGACAAACCCGAACCACTGCGCCTGGACGATCTCACCCGTCATCCCGCCGCCGTCGGCTACCCCGAACACCATCCGGAGATGCGCACCCTGCTGGGCATGCCGGTGCGCATCCGCGGCGAGATCTTCGGAAACCTCTACCTCGCCGAGAAATCCGGCGGCCACCCCTTCACCGAGGACGACGAGGTGCTGCTGCAGGCGCTGGCCGCCGCGGCCGGTATCGCCGTCGACAATGCCCGGCTCTACGAGCAGGCCCGCACCCGGCAGGCGTGGATCGAGGCCACCCGCGACATCGCCACCGAATTCCTCGCCGACACCGAACCCAACAAGGTGCTCGCCCACGTGGTGGCGCACGCGCGCGAACTCACCGCCTCCCAGCAGGCGCTGCTGGCCGTGGTCGCCGATCCCGAGGAAGCGCCCGAGAAGGTCGCCGAGCTGGTGGTGGCGCAGTGGTCCGGGCCGGGCGAGCCGCCCGCCGGGCACGCGGTGCGCACCGTCGAGACCGCGGTCGGCCAGGCCCTCACCACCCGCACCCCGCTGCGCTTCGACGACGGCCGCCACATCGACCTCGGCACCCCGATCGCCGATATCGGCCCGGCCCTGGTGCTGCCGCTGCACACGCCCGATTCCACCCTGGGCGTGCTGATCACGCTGCGCTCGGCCGAATCCGCGCCCTACTCCGACGAATTGGTGGAGCTGATCGCCGCCTTCACCGATCAGGCCGCGCTGGCCATGCAGCTGGCGGTGGCGCAGCGGCGCATGCGCGAACTCGACATCCTCACCGACCGCGACCGCATCGCCCGCGATCTGCACGACCACGTCATCCAGCGGCTCTTCGCCATCGGGCTGGCGTTGCAGGGCACGGTGCCGCGCGCGCGGGTGCCCGAGGTGCAGCGCCGGCTCGCGGACGCGATCAACGATCTGCAAGACGTGGTGGAGGAGATCCGCACCTCGATCTTCGACCTGCACGGCGGCGAAGGGCACAGCACCCGGCTGCGCCAGCGCATCGAGCGCGCGGTCAAGCAGCAGACCACCGCCACCGACATCCGGGCGCTCATGCACATCACCGGCCCGCTGTCGGTGGTCGAGCCCGCGCTCGCCGATCACGCGGAAGCCGTTGTGCGCGAGGCCGTCTCGAACGCGGTCCGGCATTCGGGGGCCGACACCATCACCATCGACATCGGGGTGGCCGACGATCTCACCATCGTGGTCGCCGACAACGGCCGCGGGATCCCGGATTCCATCACGCCCAGCGGGCTCACCAACCTGGCGCGCCGGGCCGAACAGTCGGGCGGGCGGCTGGCGGTGTACCCGCGCCGCGACACCAATGGCGACGACGAGGACGCCACCACGGGAACCAAACTGCACTGGTCGGTACCGCTGCACTGACCGGCGTCACCCGACCGCACCGACCGGCGTCACGCGAGCGGGCCGAGCACCACCGCACTGTTGTTGCCGCCCATGCCGAGCGCGGTCTTCAGGGTGAGGCCGCGGATGCCCGGCTGTACGCCGTCCACCAGGCGGGCGCACGCGGGCGCGACGATCGGCGCGGACACCAGCACCCCGCGCTCGTAGCCCATGGCCGCGGCGGCGATCTCGATTCCGGCCGAGGCGGCCTGGCAGTGCCCGGCCAGCGGCTTGAGCGCCGTCACCTGCGGGCGGTCGTCGAAGATCCGGGCCAGCAGCGCGATTTCGGCCGCGTCACACTGGGCGGTGCCGGAGGCGTGGGCATTGAGGCAGGCGATCTCCTCGGGGCGGACATCCGCCGCGGCAAGGGCTCGGTGCACACAGTCGTAGATCTGCTCGAACGACGGCTCGACGGAGATGACGTGGTAGCCGTCGCTGGTCATGGCTCCGCCCAGCACCGCCGCGTAGGGGCGGTCGGCGTGGCGGGTCAGCATCAACGCGACCGAGGCCTCACCGAAGACGAAACCGCGGCTGCCCTCCTGGAACGGCCGGCACGCCTCGAGCGGATCGGCGTCGAAGACCGCGGCGCCCAGATTCACGAATGCCTGCACCATGTCGGGTGAGGCCGACAGGTCGGTCGCGACCACCAGCACGTCGTCGGCCAGGCCGTGGTCCATCCATAGTCGGGCGGTGACCAGGGCCACGTTGAGCGAAGAGCAGGCGGCGCTCACGTTCATGGCCGGGCCGTGGAAGCCGAACTCGTTCATCAGCATCGACACCGGGGTCGAGGGGATCAGCCGCAGATAGTCGCGCGAGCGCCGCTGTCCGCCGTCGACGGTGAAGAAGTCCTGCCATTCGTCGAGGTTGCCGAGCACGATCGCGTGCAGCAGTCCGACGGTCCGGCCGGGCCGCCAGCCGCGGCCCCGGGCATCGGTGACCGCTTCGCGTGCGGAGCCCAGGACCGCGCGGAGGTAGCGGCTCGGCGGTAAGTCCGGATCGCCGCCTTCGGGAATCCGCGCAACCCACCCGTGCCGATCGCGTCCGGGCCCGTACCCTGGATGTAGCCGGGCCGCGGACTTGCCGCTCAGCAAACCCTCCCAGAGGGTTTCTCGGCCCCAGCCGTACCCGGTCACGGCACCGATACCGGCAATCGTCATATGATCTTGATGCTGACCGTCGGCAATCGAGACGGGGTTGGCGCCAGGCATTGCATCGCTCCTCTCCAGCACTTCATTCAATACGCTCGGCAAGCTGCACCAGCAAATTTTCAGATAACAGAATGGTGCCGTGCTCCATCGACGTGTTCCGCACCGACGATCAGGGGGTGAACGAAATGGTGGGTAACGATCGGGCAAGCCTCCCGTCCGACACCGAACAGCTGGCCCAGCGGTACCGGTCCCTGGTGGACTTCAGCCCGGACGGCATCGTGGTCCACGAACGCGGAATGATCGTCTACGCCAATCCGGCGCTTCTGCGCATGCTCGCCGCCGATGACCCCGAGGACGTCATCGGCCGGCACGTCACCGATTTCGTCTCACCGCCGTCGGTCGCGCCCATGCTCGACCGCATCCGCCGGCTCACCATCGCCGGCACCGCCTCCGACCCCACCGAGATGACCCTGCTGCGCTGCGACGGGAAATCACTGGAGGTCGAGACCGTGTCGGTGCTGACCGCCTGGCACGACCATCTGGCCTATCAGGTCGTCGTGCACGACCTGACCCCGCAGCGCCGCGCCGAGGCCGCCCAGCGGCGCGCCGAGCAGTTCTTCACCTCCGTGGTCTCACAACTGGAGGAGGGCGTGGTGGTGATCGACCGCGACGGCCGCATCGAATCCGCCAACCCGGCCGCGCGCCGCATCTTCGGCTACGACACCAAGGACCTGATCGGCGCCCACATCGACGACCTGCCGCTGTGCCTGCTCGACGCGAACGCCCAGCCCATGCCCTCGACCTGGTATCCGATCATCCGCACCCTCGCCACCGGCGAGGACGTGACGCGGTTCGTGTTCGGGCTGGACCGGCCCGACGGGCAGCGGCGCTGGCTCTCGGCCAACAGCCGCCTGCTCAACCCGACCGACCCCAACTCCCCCGCGGTGTCGTCGTTCAACGACATCACCGAATTCCGCGCCAGCCGAAGGCAATTGGAGTACCAGGCCACCCACGACCCGCTCACCGGGCTGGCCAACCGGTCGCTCGTGCTGTCGAAGCTGGCCGCGGCGCTGGGCACCACCGAGACGCTGCCGGTGGCGAGCGTGCTGTTCATCGACCTGGACGGATTCAAGACCATCAACGACACCCTCGGCCACGCCATCGGCGACACCGTGCTGCAGATCGTGGCCCAGCGGCTGCAGCGCGGGCTGCGCGCCGACGACGTGGTGGGCCGCATCGGCGGCGACGAATTCCTGGTCCTGCTGTCCGGGCGCACCCTGGGCGATGATCTGGACGTCCTCATCGCCCGGCTGCGGCAGGCCACCTCCGAGCCGATCATCGCGCGCGGACACCGCATCCAGGTCGATGCCTCCGTCGGCGCCACCCACCTGCACACCGGCGACACCCGCACGCCGGAGGCCGTGCTGCACGACGCCGACCTGGCCATGTACCGGGCCAAGCCGCCCAACCACCACAACCCTCCGCTGACGCGGCGCACCGACAGCACCCACGCCTCGTAACCCGGGCACCCACGCCTCGTCACCTCGCGATACGGCGCGGGCAAGCAAGGCGCACTAGACTCGACAACTCTGTTCTCGATGCTTCGCGCGCCGTCCCCACACGGCGGACGTGGTGAACAAGGAGTTCCGTCTTGCCCGACCTCACCGAGGAGCGTTCTGTGCCCGATTCCGCTGACGCGGTATCCCCGGACCTGGAACGCGAGCAGCAGTACCTCACGAAGCTCTATGAACAGCTCGACGGCATGCGCGCCTACGCCCAGCGGCGGCTGCGCACCGTACTTCTGGAGACCGGCGGCACCCCGCAGGCGCGCAGTGAGCGCGAGTCTTTCACCCAGCTCTACTCCGAGGATCTGTCCAAGTACGACGCCGCCGAACACGGCCTGTGCTTCGGCCGCATCGACATCGCCCCGGGCGAGAACGACGGCGACGGCGAGAACCGCTACATCGGCCGTATCGGCATCCTCGACGAGAGCGCCGACTACGAGACACTGCTGCTGGATTGGCGCGCTCCCCTGGCCCGGCCGTTCTACCTGGCCACCACCGCCGCCCCCGACGGAGTGACCCGGCGACGCCACATCCGCTCCCGCAACCGCAAGGTCACCGGCGTCAACGACGAGTACCTGAGCCTCGAGGCCGCCCAGGCCGCGGGCGTGATCAGCGCGGACGGCGGCGTCGGCAGCGAGAGCGCGCTGCTGGCCGCCCTCAACGCCGCCCGCACCGGGCACATGAACGACATCGTCGAGACCATCCAGAGCGAGCAGGACGCGATCATCCGCTCCGAGCACAAGAGCGTGCTCGTGGTGCAGGGCGGGCCGGGCACCGGCAAGACCGCGGTGGCGCTGCACCGCGCGGCCTACTTGCTCTACACCTACCGCCAGCAGCTGGACAAGGCCGGTGTGCTGATCATCGGGCCGAACTCCACCTTCCTCGACTACATCGGCCAGGTGCTGCCCTCGCTCGGTGAGACCGGCGTGCTGCTCTCCACCGTCGGCAACCTGTACCCGGGAGTGCAAGCGACACTGGAGGATTCGCTGCGCGCCGGGGAACTCAAGGGTTCCCTCGGCATGCTCGAGGTGCTCAAGAAGGCGGTGCGCGACTGGCAGGACGTGCCGCGCGAGACCATTCCGCTCTACTTCGACGGGCACCAGCTCGAACTCGATCGCAAGATCGTCACCAAGGCCCGCGGCCGCGCCCGCTCCTCGCGCCGCCCGCACAACCTGGCCCGGCCGATCTTCGCGGCCGCGGTGGTGGACGCGCTCACCGACCAGCTCGCCGCCGCCATCGGCTCCAACCCGCTGGGCGGTCGAAACCTGTTGAGCCAGACCGATCTCACCGAGATCCGCGACGAGATGCGTGCCGACGCCGAGATCCAGCGCGCCATCGCCGGACTGTGGCCCATCCTCACCCCCCAGGAGGTGCTGGGCGGGCTGTGGGCCGATCCCAAGCGCCTGGCCAACGCGGCCGGACAGCTCGGCGCGGCCGATCGGGCCGAACTGCAGCGCTCCGACAGCGGCGAGTTCAGCGACGCCGACGCGCCGCTGCTCGACGAACTGGCCGAACTGCTCGGCATCGACGACAGCGAGGACCGTGAGCGCGCCCGCCGCCGCTGGCGCGCCCAGCTCGCCGAGGCGCAGGACGCCCTCGACATCCTGACCGGTTCCGCGCCACAGGATCTCGAGGACGACCTCGACCCCGAGCTGCTCATGGCCTACGACCTCATCGACGCCTCCCAGCTCGCCGAGCGCCAGCAGGTCCGCACCCGCCAGACCACCGCCGAACGCGCCGCCGGGGACCGCACCTGGACCTACGGGCACGTCATCGTGGATGAGGCGCAGGAGCTTTCGGCCATGGCGTGGCGGATGGTCATGCGCCGCATCCCGAATCGGTGGATCACCGCGGTCGGCGATGTCGCCCAGACCGGCGATCCGGCGGGCGCCTCGTCGTGGCAGCAGGTGCTGGAACCGTATGTGGCCAAACGCTGGAAGCTCACCGAGCTGACCGTCAACTACCGCACGCCCTCGGAGATCATGGCGGTGGCCGGGGACGTGCTGACCGCCATCGATCCGGCCGCGCCCGCGCCGCGCTCGGTCCGCGACTCCGGTTTCGAACCGGCCGCGACCCGGGTGACGGCGGGCGAGCTGGCCGACGAGGTCAAGCGGCTGATCGCGGCCGAGGCCGAGCATCCCGGCACCACGGCGGTCATCGTGCCGCACGATCTGGCCGCCGAACTCGGTCACCTATCCGATGATTCGACGCGGGTGCTGACCGTCCACGACGTGAAGGGTCTGGAATTCGACGCGGTGATCCTGGCCGAACCGCACCGGATCCTGAGCGAATCGCCGCGCGGCCTCAACGACCTGTACGTGGCGCTGACCCGCGCCACCCAGCGGCTGGCCGTCGTGCACACCGAGGACCTGCCGC
>NZ_JBHWHH010000206.1:0-11828 GCF_042732555.1 Nocardia sp. NPDC059764 | reverse complement strand
GTGCTTACCTTCGAAATTCTGCTGGTACTCGTGTCCGTGCTGATCGCCTGGTTCGGTCTGTACGTCCTCTACCGGCTGTTCACCGAGTCGTGACAGATCCGGCCCACGAGAACACCGAAAACGGAGTGGCCAACGGCTCGGCGTCCGATGACGCCGCCGGTTCGCGCCGCAGCGGCGACCAGGCGGTCGCGGAGGCGGTCGAGCGGGCCAAGTCGACCGGGGGGCTGAACGTTCCGACGCTCCCCGATCTGCCGCTGCCCGTGGACACCGCGAATCTGCGGCTGGGCCCCGATCTGAGTTCGTCCATGCTCGCACTGCTGCCGCTGGTCGGCGTGTGGCGCGGTGAGGGCGAGGGCAACGACCCCGAGACCGGCGACTACCGCTTCGGTCAGCAGATCATCGTCGCCCACGACGGCGGCGACTACCTGACCTGGGAAGCCCGGTCCTGGAAGCTCACCACCGAGGGCGAGTACGACGGCCCGGACCTGCGTGAGAGCGGTTTCTGGCGGGTCGGCATCGACGGCGACGACGAGGTGCTGGAGCTACTGCTCACGCACTCGACCGGCATCGTCGAGCTGTTCTACGGCCAGGCCCTGACCCAGTCGTCCTGGGAGCTGGCCACCGACGTGGTGATCCGCAGCCAGTCCGGCATCGTGGTGGGCGGCGCGAAGCGGCTCTACGGCATCGTCGAGGGCGGCGACCTGGGCTACGTCGAGGAGCGCATCGCGGCCGACGGCGCACTGGAGCCGCGGCTCTCGGCCCGCCTGAAGCGGTATATCGGCTGAGGGGCCTGCCGATACGGCACGCGACAACTGATTTCGCTGCGATGGGGGTACCTCCTGGGGTACCCCCAAAATTGTTTGGGCACCCGGCGCAGGCACGGAATGCCAACTCATACGGCTCTAAGCCACCCGCTGAAGTCCCGGCACAGTACGGCCCCCGAGTCATACCTGCGGAAGGATGCAACGTTCTTCACGCAAGTTCGGTCGGACGGACCGTAACTCGGGGGCCGGGTGACTGCCGTGGATTCGCGAGGGCTCGCGCGATCGGAATCCGATTGCAGCGGTAGCGCCTAGCTGGCAGCCACCTCACGCGTCCTAGAAATCATTCTCGAACCACCTCCTTCCTGTGTACCGACGAAATTAGTCGGATCCGGCTCTCGCGGCAACGTATTTTCGCGGACTGCGAAAAGGCAGGTCAGACCGCGGTTTAGGGAATACGGGGACCGGTGTCGATCGCGCCTCCGGGTTCGACGCGAACGATGGTGTCGGCCTTGGCGTCCGGGGGCAGCTGGTGGGTGACGACCACGACCGTGCGGTCGCGATCCACCAGGCCGCTCGATTCGTCCAGGAGGCGGCGCAGCAAGTCGGCCCCGGCCTCCGCCTCGAGATGTTCGGTGGGTTCGTCGAGCAGCAGCACCCGCGCGGGCGAGAGCAGGGCGCGGGCCAGCAGGATCCGGCGACGCTGGCCGCCCGAGACCGCGGCGGCCCCGCCGACCAGATCGGTCTCGACTCCGTCCGGCAGTGAGTCCAGCCACTCCCCCGCCCCGACCGCGCGCAGGGCGGCATCGGCCTCGGCGGCGGTGATGTCGCCGCGGGCGACGCGCAGGTTCTCCAGCACGGTGGTGCCGAACAGGTGCGCGTCCTCGGCGAAGAAGGTGACGCCGGGCTCGGGTGTGCCGAACAGGCCCGCCCATGCCATGAGCAGGGTCGTCTTCCCCGCACCGCTGGGCCCGGTCACCGCGATCCGGCGGCCCTGCGGCAGGGCCGGGAATTTCGATGCGGCAGTCTCGGATTCGCGGGGAGCCGGGTCTCCGGCTTCCAGCTCGTCGAGGCGGCGCAGGGCGGCGCGGCCGGTGGTGAGCGCCTGCGCGGCGGCGGGCAGCACCGCGACCGCCTCGAAGGCCGACAGCGGCACCAGCACGAGCACCGTGAACGCCATCGGCGAGATGCCGCCGGGCGCGACGGTCTGGAACCCGGCGGTCGGCACCGGAGATCCGCCGCCGTACAACACGATCCCGATGAGCAGCGCCCCCAGCACGCTGACCCCGATGGACAGCGGCAGCACCGCCGCCGCCCAGGCGCCGTGCGCCGCCGCCCGGTCCTCCGCCGCGACCGCGCGCCGCCCCGCCGCGGTGGCCGCGCCGACCGCTTCGGAAAGCCGTCCCGCGACCCGCAATTCGGGTGCGTGATCCAGCACGGTGAGCGACTCGGCGGTGAACTCGGTCCGGTCGGCCCGCACCGCCAGTTCGGCTTCTTCGGCCGCCCGCGCCGACAGCCAGGGCGCGACGATCCCCGACACCGCCAACGCCACCGCCAGAATCACCGCCGCGGGCACCGAGATGCTCGCCAGCAGTCCGACCGCGAGCAGGGACAGGATCACCGCCACCGCGATCGGCACGACCGCGCGCACCACCACGGCTCCGAGGTCGTCGATATCGCTCATCACTCGCCCGAGCAGTTCGCCCCGGCGCAGCTGGGTCGGATCCCCGTGCCGGGCTTCGGTTTCGGTCCGGGGCGAACCGGTGGAACCGCCCGCCTCGTCCACTGCTCCGAAACTCGCGGCACCGGTCGTGCCGGTCCGGCGCGGCCGCCAGATATTCGCGCCGGCCAGCGTGCGATAGGTGGTGGTCCGTGCCGTGCTCATGGCGCGCAGCGCGACGTCGTGGGTGGCGAGCCGCTCGAGGTACCGGCACAGCCCTCGCGAGATGCCCAGTGCCCGAACGGTCACCACGGCGAGGCTCAGGTCCAGGACCGGCGGCATCTGCCAGGCCCGGGCGATCAGCCAGGCCGCGAGCGCGGCCAGGCCGAGCCCGCTGCCGAGTGCGAGCACGCCCCAGCCGACCGAGAGCGCCATGCGCGCCCGCGACAGTTCGAGGAGTTCCCGGATCCGCCGGAAGTCGGCCATGACCGCCCTCATCGCGTCGACACCTCCCGGTCCGATCCGGTGACGCTCGCCTCCGGATCGTCGAGTGTCGTTCGCGTGGCGCGGACTTCGACGATGCGGTCGGCGACCGCGAGGACCGAGGCCCGGTGGGCGACCACGACGACGGTGGCCCCGGCGCGGGCGCGGGCGGTGAGGGCCGCGAGCACCGTGGCCTCGGCGGCGTCGTCGAGGTGGGCGGTGGGTTCGTCCAGCAGCAGGATCGAACGGGGGGCCGCGAGGGTGCGGGTCAGGGCCAGGCGCTGCCGCTGGCCGAGGGACAATCCGACGCCGCCCGCGCCGACGACGGTGTCCCAGCGGTCCGCGAGGGCGTCGAGGACGGCGTCGAAACCGGTGGCGGCGCAGGCGGCGTCGATCTGGTCGTTCCCGGACGGGGGTCCGAGGAGTTCGAGGTTGGCGCGCAGCGTGCCGGGGAGCAGGACCGGGCGTTGCGGGAGCCAGGCGATGGAGGACCAGTATTCGTCGGGGTCCAGCTCGGGGACGGGGGTGCCGTCGATGGTGACCGTGCCCGTGTCGGGGGCGAGGAGGCCCAGGACGGCTTGCAGGGCGGTCGATTTGCCGCAGCCGTTGGGCCCGGTGAGGACGGTGACCTCGCCGGGCCGGAGGGTGGCGGTGAGGCCGTCGGGCGCGTTGCCGTCACGGGCGGTGATGCCGAGGTCCCGGATCTCGATGTGACCGAGCAGGTTTCGATGCACGGTCCCGGCGGGCGCGGCGGGCGCGGCCTCGGCGTCGGGCTCGAGAACGGCGAAAGCCCCTTCGGCCGCGGCCATTCCGTCCTGGGCGGCGTGGAAGCGTTCGCCGACGGCGCGCAGCGGCAGGTACACCTCGGGGGCGAGGATCAGGGCGAGCAGCCCGGCGTAGAGCCCCATGTGGCCGAAGACCAGTCGCATGCCGATGGACACGGCGACCAGGGCCACGCACAGGGTGGCGAGCATCTCCAGCACCATCGAGGACAGGAAGGCCAGGCGCAGCGCGGACATGGTGCGCCGGTGCAGGGCGTCGCCGAGTTCGCGGACGCGTCCGGCCATGCTGCGGGCCGAATCATCCTGCGGCGCCGGTCCCTTGGCGGTCTCGCGGCCGAGGGCGCGCAGGGTGGGCATGCCCGCGAACAGGTCCAGCAGTTGATCCGACAGCCGGGTGGTCGCGGCCAGTATGTCCGCGGACTTCCCCTGGGTGAGCAGCCCGATGAGGATCATGAAGATCGGGATCAGCGGCAGCGTGACGGCGATGATCGCGCCGGACACCCAGTCGTGGACGGCGATGACGGCCAGCACCACCGGGGGCACGAGGGCGGCCAGGATCAGGGCGGGCAGATATCCCGCGAGGTAGGCGCGCAGCCCCCTGAGCCCGGAGCCGACCACGACCGCGAGTTCGGTACGGCGGCTCTCCAGTTCGCGCGGCGGGAGCTGGGCCCCGGCCGCCAGGGCGGCGGTCTCGAGTTCGGCCACGACCTGCGCCCCGGCCCGGTGCGCGAGCCGGGACTGCCACCAGGTGGCCGCCACCCGGCACAGCACGGCGGCCGCGAACACCGCCAATTCGACCGTCCACGACCCGATCCGGCGGTGTTCCGGTTCGGTGACGACCCCCGCGAGCACCCGGGCCAGGGCGAGCGCCGCGATCACGATGCATCCGGTGGTGATCAGCGAGAGTCCCACGCTGAGTCCGAGATACCGGCGCGCGGAGCGGGCGTGCCGCCACAGCCGCGGGTCCACCGGTCGTGCCATGGTCGATCTCCTCTGCGAAAAGACGCGCCGCCCAAATCCTTCCGGGGGGCGGCGCGCCCCGGGTTCAGCTCTTCGCGGATTCCATGGGCAGCCCGATCGGGGCCGGGATCTGTTCCATGGTGAGCCGCTTGCGGAACACCCAGTACGTCCAGGTCTGGTAGACCAGCACGACCGGGACCAGCGCCACCGCGACCCAGCTCATCACCACGAGCGTGTAGTGGGTGGAGGAGGCGGCGACGGTGCCGTCGCGGCCGTCGACGGTGAGGCTGAACGCGTCGTTGATGGTGGACGGCAGCACATTCGGGAACAGCGACCCGAACAGCAGCACGGTGGCGGCCGCGATGGTGATCGCGGTGCCGGTGAACGCCCAGCCGTCGCGCCCCTGGCTCGCGGCGAAGCCCGCGACCAGCAGTCCGATCACGGCCAGCGCCAGCGGAATCCAGGTCCAGCCGTGCCCGTGGGCGAGCTGGGTCCAGATGCCGAAGGCGGCCACCACGACGGCGGTGGGCACGAACAGCACGCGGATGATGCGTTGTGCGTCGTCGCGGACCTCGTTGCCGGTCTTGAGGGCGATGAACAGCGCGCCGTGCAGCATGAACAGCAGCAGCGTGGTGAGCCCGCCGAGCAGCGCGTACGGGTTGAGCAGGTCGAAGAGGTTGCCCTCGATCTGCTTGCGCTCGTTGAGCTTCACCCCGTGCACGATGTTCGCGAAGGCCAGACCCCAGGCCAGCGCGGGGATCCAGGAGCCCAGGCCGATGCCGATGTCGCACCAGGTGCGCCAGCGCGGGTCATTGATCTTGCCGCGCCATTCGATGGCGCAGGCCCGCGCGATCAGCCCGACCAGGATGAGCAGCAGCGCCAGGTAGAACCCGGAGAACAGGCTGGCGTACCACTCCGGGAAGGCGGCGAACATGGCACCGCCGCCGGTGAGCAGCCACACCTCGTTGCCGTCCCACACCGGTCCGATGGTGTTGAGCACGGTGCGCTTCTTCTGCTCGTCGCCGCGCCCGATGATCGGCATCAGCATGCCGACGCCGAAGTCGAAGCCCTCCAGCACGAAGTAGCCGGTGAACAGGACCGCGATCAGCAGAAACCAGAATTCAGGGAGACTCATCCTCGGCTCCTAGTAGGCGAAGGAAAGCTTCTCGACGGGCTCCCCGGTCATCTTCGGGGTGCCCGGGGTGGATGCCTGTTCGGGTCCGGCGATCACGTAGCGGCGCATCAGATAGAACCATCCGATGGCCAGCAGTCCGTAGAGCGCGGTGAACACGATCAGCGAGGTGAGGATGGTGCCCGCCGAGACCCCGGAGACGCCCTGCTGCACCGTCATCCGGATGTGCTGGTCGCCGGTCGGGTTGGGTGCGACGACCCAG
This sequence comes from Nocardia sp. NPDC059764, assembly GCF_042732555.1. Taxonomy (NCBI): domain Bacteria; kingdom Bacillati; phylum Actinomycetota; class Actinomycetes; order Mycobacteriales; family Nocardiaceae; genus Nocardia; species Nocardia sp. NPDC059764. The sequence goes on along the minus strand of NZ_JBHWHH010000206.1, from coordinate 5,788 downwards.
GGCTGGCGGCCCATCTCGGTGAAGATCCAGCCGGAGATATTGCCCAGGAACGGGGTGGCGATCGCGATCAGCGACAGCCAGCTGAACCAGGTCTGGTCCGGGATCCGGCCGCGGCGGGTGACCCAGAATCCGGCCAGCGCCAACAGGATCGAGCCGGCCATCCAGGTGATCATGGCGCGGAAGGACCAGTAGGTGACGAACAGGTTGGGCCGGTAGTCGCCGACGCCGTACTTCTGGTTGTACTCGACCTGGAGGTCCTTGACGCCCTGCAGGGTGACGCCGGTGAATTCGCCGGTGGCCAGCCACGGCAGCACGTAGGGCACCTCGATGAGGTGATCCACGCTGTCGCAGTTGTTGTGGGTGCCGACGGTCAGCACGGAGAAGTCCGGATCGGTCTCGGTGTGGCAGAGCGATTCGGCGGACGCCATCTTCATGGGCTGCTGTTTGAACATCAGCTTGCCCTGGATGTCACCGGTGAAGATCAGCGCCACCGCGGCGATGAGCACGACGTACAGGCCCATGCGCGCGCTCGGCCGCCACATCGTGCGGGCGTCCTCGAGGAGCGCGTCGTTGCCTTCCGCCTTGGCTTTTCGGGCATTGCGCACCATCCACCAGCCGGCGATGCCCGCCACGAAGGTGCCCGCGGTGAGGAAGGCTCCGGCGATGACGTGCGGGAAGGCGGCGAGGGTGGTGTTGTTGGTGAGCACCGCCCAGATGCTGTGCAGTTCGGCGCGGCCGGTCTCCGGGTTGTACTCCGCGCCGACCGGGTGCTGCATGAACGAGTTGGCGGCGATGATGAAGTAGGCGGAGGCGTTGGTGCCGATGGCGACCAGCCAGATGCACGCCAGGTGCAGCTTTTTCGGCAGCCGGGTCCAGCCGAAGATCCACAGGCCCAGGAAGGTCGATTCCATGAAGAAGGCGACCAGCGCCTCCATGGCCAGCGGGGCGCCGAACACGTCGCCGACAAAGCGGGAGTATTCGCTCCAGCCCATGCCGAACTGGAATTCCTGCACGATGCCGGTGGCGACGCCGAGGGCGAAGTTGATCAGGAACAGTTTGCCGAAAAACTTTGTGAGCCTGAGCCAGTGCTCCTTACCGGTGATCACCCACACGGTCTGCATGCCCGCGACCAGCGGTGCGAGGCCGATGGTGAGCGGCACCAGGATGAAGTGATAGACGGTGGTAATTCCGAACTGCCAGCGCGCCAGATCTACGACGCTCATCCGACCTCCCTGCCGATCTACGACATGACGTAGTAACAGAGACTACGCGTCGGGAGGCGCGGATCAACGTATGCCTCGCCACAGTGGGCCCGATATTTGCTGGAACGTGATCGGGACTACCAGTCGGCGAGGCTCCCGGGAAGCGCGATGCCGCGGTTCACCATCTCCACGATCTCGGCCGCGTTCTCGGGTGGCGACATGCGCAGTCCATCCAGCGAATTGACCCGGGCGATCAGGGTGATCGAGGACAGCATCCACACGGCGTCGGCGGTGATCAGGTCGGCCGTGAACAGCGGCTCGTAGCGGCACTCCCAGCCCGCCTTCTCCGCCTGCGTGAACAGCGCCCGCTGGGTGGTGCCGGGCAGGACGCCGTTGCGGGCGGGCGGGGTGATGAGCTGGTTGTCGCGCTGCACGACCACGGTCGAGCGCGGACCCTCGAGGACGCGGTGCTCGGTGCTGGTGAAGATGACGTCGTCGGCGCCCATCCGCTGGGCGAAGCGCAGCGCGGACATATTCGTCGCGTACGACAGGGTTTTCGCGCCCATCAGCAGCCACGGCGCGTTCTGCGCCAGGTCGACGGAGATGCCCTTGGAGAGGGTGATCACCGAAACGCCTTCGGTGCGCGCCTTTTCCACCCGCGCGGGGACGCCGACCACGAAAACGTAACCGGTGGTGGCGGGTTCGGCTCCGGCCAGATCGCCGGTCTTGTTCGCCGGACGTTGGCCAGCTCCGCCGTGATCGCTGTCACGTCCGCGAGTCAGGACCATCCGCAGGGTGCCCTCGCGGCCCTTGCCCCACTCCTCGGCGGCCAACTCGACCGCGAACCGCCATGCCTCGAGGTCCGGCGCGGGCAGATCCAGCGCCTCCGCCGAACGCCGTAGCCGCGCCAGATGCATTTCCAGCGCGCACGGCACACCGTCGCGCACCAGCACCGTCTCGAAGACGCCGTCGCCCCGCAACGCACCGATATCGTCCGCATACAACAACGGCGCGTCCGGATCCCGGATCGCGCCGTCGAGTGTCACCAGAACCCGTTCCACCATGTGATGAGCCTAGGGGAGTCGACGGGTCCTGGGTGCCATACTGTGCCACCCGGCTCGTCAAGCCACCTGCCACGACCTGCTGGAAGCGGTGCTCGCATTTCAAACCTGCCCAAATGCGCCACCGGCGCGTCTCGGGGACGACATCGGTCCGGGGTCCCGTTCCCGAGCCGTGCGCCCGAGGCCTGTCGCCGCGAGCCGCTAGGGTGGAGTCGTGTCCTCCTCGGTTGCCAGTCCGATCTTGCAGGTTCCAGGGGCTGTCGCGGGGCTGCCGGAGTCACCGGATGCCGCGGTCGCATGGCATTACGGCGATCCCTTCGGGGAGCAGCGCGCGGCGGCGGAGCGGGTCGCGGTGGTGGATCGCTCCCACCGGTTCGTGCTCTCGATCACCGGCAAGGAACGACTGAGCTGGCTGCACACCATCTCCAGCCAAGCCGTCGCCGGTCTCGGTGACGGGGAGTCCGCGGAGAACCTGGACCTCGATCTCAACGGCCGCGTGCTGAACCACTTCGTACTCACCGAACTCGACGGCACGGTGTGGATCGACACCGAGGGCGCCCGCGGACCCCACCTGCTGAGCTTCCTGCAGAAGATGGTGTTCTGGGCCGACGCGAAGCCCGTCGACGCCAACGATCACGCGGTCCTGAGCCTGCTGGGCCCGGCCGCGGCCGACCTCGTCGACGCCCTGGGCGTGCCCGCCCTGCCCGACACCTACCGCGCGGTCCCGCTGCCCGGCGGCGGCTTCCTGCGCCGCATGCCCTGGCCCACCGCCGACTCCTTCGACCTGCTGGTCCCCCGCGACCAGCTCGCCGCCTGGTGGACCACGCTGCGCGACGCGGGCGCGGCGGCCGCGGGCCTGTGGGCGTTCGAGGCGCTGCGGGTGGCCGCCCTGCGCCCCCGCCTGGGCCTGGACACCGACGACCGCACCATCCCGCACGAGGTGAACTGGATCGGCGGCCCGGCCGAACACGGCGCCGTGCACCTGAACAAGGGCTGCTACCGCGGCCAGGAGACGGTCGCGCGGGTGCACAATCTCGGCAAGCCGCCCCGGCACCTGGTGCTGCTGCACCTGGACGGCTCGGCGGATTCCCGTCCGGCGCCCGGTGATCCGGTGACGGCGGGCGGCCGCGCGGTCGGCACGCTCGGCACGGTGATCGACCACTACGAGCTCGGCCCGATCGCGCTGGCCCTGATCAAACGCACCATCCCGGTGGACACCGAGCTGGTGGCCGGCCCGTGCGCGGCGGCCATCGACGCGGATTCGGTGCCCGCGCACGACGAACCGCAGGCCGGGCGGCTCGCCGTCGAGAAGCTGCGCGGCCGGTGACCGCCACCCCCGTCGGCCGGGTGCTGGCCGTCTGCGTCGTGCACGCCGAACTCGAGGTGCCCGCCAAGTCCTCGAAGGTGGGCCGCACCGCCATCGACAAACGTCCGGTGCCGCAGCGGGTTCCGGTCCGGGCCCTCGGCCTGGACGGCGACCACGTGTGCGACACCAAGCATCACGGCGGTACCCACCAGGCCGTCTACGCCTACGCCGAGGAGGACGCGCGGCGCTGGTCCGCCGAACTGGGCCGCGACCTCGCGGCGGGCTGGTTCGGCGAGAACCTGCGCATCGACGGGCTCCCCGTCAGTGACGCGGTGATCGGTGAGCGCTGGGCCATCGGCGACACCCTGCTCGAAGTGTCCGCGCCGCGGGTCCCGTGTGCCACCTTCCAGTGGCGCGCCGGTGAGCCGCAGTGGGTGAAACGCTTTACGACACAGGCGAACACGGGCGCTTACCTGCGAGTTCTGGCCGAGGGCGGGATCGGCGCGGGCGACGATGTGCGGGTGGTGCACGTGCCCGAGCACGGGGTCACCGTCCGCGATCTGTTCACCGGCGCGGACCCCGGGCGCCTGGAGTTGCTGGAATCCGCCGAGCCCACCATCTCCGATGACGTCCGCATGCAGATCGACCGTCACCGCCGCCGCCACGCCGCGGCGGCCCGATGACAGCGAAGGGGCACCGATGAGCGTCGATCTGGTCGAGGTGGTGCGGTCCGGTTTCCGCGAGTGCGTCCACCGCGGTTCCGCGGTGGTGCTGCGCCCCGACGGTGAGCCGCTGGTCGAGGTGGGTGCGGTGCACGGCCCGATCTTCCCGCGCTCCACCAACAAGCCGCTGCAGGCGCTCACCCTGCTGCGCAACGGTTTCGAACCGGTGGATGACGCCGAGCTGGCCATCGCCACCGCCTCGCATTTCGGCGAGCCGGATCACGTGGAGCTGGTGCAGCGGTTGCTGGACCGCTTCGGTTTCACCGAGGACGATCTGGAGTGCCCGCCGGATCTGCCCTTCGAGGAGCAGGCCCGGGCCCGGGTGCTGGCCGGCGCCGACCGCGACAAGGCGGCTCGACGGATCTTCATGAACTGCTCTGGCAAACATGCCGCCATGCTCGCCACCTGCGCGATCAACGGCTGGCCGATCCGCGGCTACCTCGAGGTCGGGCACCCGTTGCAGCAGGCGGTGCTGGACACCGTGGCCGACGTGACCGGTGAGCCGGAGACCGATCTCGGTATCGACGGGTGCGGCCTGCCCATCGTGCCGGTGTCGCTGGTGAATCTGGCCCGCGCCTATGCGGCTTTCGCCACCGCGCCCGAGGGTGCGCCGGAACGCCGTGTCGCGGACGCGATCCGAACCCATCCGCGAGTGATTTCCGGCACGGACGGCCCCGATTTCCGCGTTATGTCCGCGACGCCGGGACTGGTGTGCAAGATCGGCGCGGACGGTGTGCACGCGGGTGCGCTGCCGGACGGTTCGGCCTTCGCGTACAAGATCGATGACGGCGCCGATCGCGCGCGGCTTCCGCTGACGCTGGCCATTCTCCAGCGTATGGGGGTCGAGTGGACCGATGCGCACGCTGAGCTGGCAACGCCCGCGGTGCTGGGCGGCGGAGCTCGCGTCGGCATCATTCGAGCGATTCCCGGCGTCCTGCAGTAGCCGGTCGGCAGGGTTTTCAGGATCGCCCGGTTGTCGCCGGTCCCGGCCCCGGGACGTTTATCCCCCACTCCTGGAAGCGCGACCGCCTGACACACGCTAAAGTGTTCGTCAGGAAGAGTATTAATTCGAACGGGGCCGCCAAACCCACCCCAGGCCGCCCCGCAGTGACGCGAGGGGGTCAGCCATGGGCCGTGGCCGGGCTAAGGCAAAGCAGACCAAGGTTGCACGTGAGCTCAAGTACAGCTCACCGTCGACCGACTTCACGAGCCTTCAGCGCGAACTGTCGGGGAGTCCCTCCGACACGCAGCTGAGTGGTGCTGTGCTTTCCGACGAGCACGACGCGAAGGACTCGCGTGCGGGCTGGGACGAAGACGACTACGACGACTGGCGTCGCTGACCTCGGATTTTCGCCGTGTAAGGGGGAGGCCCACTATGGCCTTCCCCTTTAGCACGTCGATATGCCCCGAGGTCAGGGCCATTCGCTGAGCATCCGCGGCGAACAACTACTGCCGGTCCCCCTTCCTACCGGCGAAAAGACAAACGGCCCCGGCACT
>NZ_JBHWHH010000205.1:0-11899 GCF_042732555.1 Nocardia sp. NPDC059764 | reverse complement strand
CTCGTGGACCGGCAGGTCGACGAGGGCCACGGCACAGCGGCGTTCGAGCGGACCATCGAGGAGCTGCGGGGCGTGCCCGCGCGGCGATAACCCGTTGGTGCGGGCCGGAAGCCCCGGCCCGCACCCTCCGGTGCGCTACTCCTCCGACTGCGCGGTGAGCGCGGTCAACTCCTCGCCCAGCCCCAATTCGGCGACCTGCTCCAGCGTCGCCGGATCGAACAGCGCGATCACGGCGGCGAACTCACTGGTCACGGCAGGTTCGGTGCGGCTGGTCAGGGCCAGCAGACCCCGCCACACCGCGGGATCGGTGGACCCGCCGACCGCATCGGTGAGCGCGGCGAGAGTGTCGGGTTCGGCCACAATGGGATTGGCGGCCAGCCGATCCAAGGCCTCCAGGCTCAACCCGGCGACGAAACGCAGCGTCTCCCCGACGGCTCCCGCGTCGAGGAAGGTGCGGATCAGATCCGCGATCTGCTCGGGCGAACCCTGACCGAACAGGATGTCGCCGACCGCCGGGATCACATCGTCGTCGCAGCGCGCGAAGACCGACAGCGCGGCCAGCCGCAGCTCCTCGGACCCGGACAGGATGGTGTCCACCAGTTTCGGGATGCGCTTGCCCTCGCCGGAGAGCAGGTGGCGCAGGATGACGCTGATGTTCTCCCCGGAGTACGCGAACGACGCCGACCGGATCATGCCCTCGTCGTCGTGCACATCGCGTTCGACCGCCTGCACCAATGTCGGTGTGGCATAGGCCAGGAACGGGCCCGCGGTGACGTAGTCCCGCAGGCGCAGCAGCTCGTTGATAATGGCCATGACCGGTCCGGGCGGAGCGATGTCGGCCAGCTGGCCCACCGCGTGCGGGTCCATGTAGGGCGCGGCCTGGGCGGCGTAACCGGGATCGAACAGGGCGACGGCCTCGGCGGACTTCTTCGGATGATCCACCCCGATAGCGCCGGCCGCGCGCCCGGCCATCACCGGCGGCACCATGCGCTGCACCAGTGGGATCGAGATGCTGAACGGAATGATGGGCACCAGCAACGACAGCCGGGAGAAGATCGCGTTGTGTTCGGCGAACATCACCTTCGCCATGCGTTCTTGCAGTTCGTGCAAGTTGGCGGCGCCCAGCTTCTCGAGGTGGGCCAGCTTCTCCTCGGGCACGTGCAACGTCCGCGACAGCAGGGTGATCTGCGCGCGGGTCACCAGATCGCTCATCGCCCCTACCCGAGCTTATTGCCGAACATGATCTTCTTGGCCGCGGTGCGCAATGGCCACGGCAGCGCGCCGACGGTCTTGTCGACGGCCTCCACCATGGCGAGGTTCTCGGTGCGCTGCGCCTGCTGGAACACCGCCAGCAGGTCGGCCGTCTCGGCCTCGTTCAGCAGGTCGAGCGCGGGCAGCGGCCCGCCCAGTTCCCGCTCCAGTTCGGCTCTGGCGCTCATTGATTCATCCCCATCCCCCGGAATGACTCCAATCACCCCGATCGTTCGTACACCAATCTCTACCAAGATCGATGGCACCGCGCCAGACCTGCGGGGGAATCCGCGCACGCCAATTGCGGTCGACTGCATGCAGTTCGGTGGGACGCGGGTCCGCACCTGGTGTGGAATGCACCGTGCGAAACCCGGTCCGGGCGGACGCACGATGCCGACCACGCCCGGTTGGCCGGGTCTTTCGCGGGTGTTCACGTGATGTTGGCGTCGGAGGTGCCGAAGGTAACCCGGTACCCTGCACGATCGGCCTCGTGCGCATCGTTCAGCTGGCGAACTTCTACGGTCCGCGCTCGGGTGGGTTGCGAACCGCACTGCATCACCTCGGCGCGGGCTACGCCGCCGCGGGACACGAGGTGGTACTGGTCGTGCCCGGCACCCGGCGCGCCGAGGAGGTGCTCGCCACCGGAGTCCTGCGAATCACCCTGCCCGCACCGGAGATTCCGTGGACCGGCGGCTACCGCGCGGCAGACCCCCGCCGCGTCGCCGACACCCTCACCGGATTGCGGCCCGACGTGCTGGAGGTGTCGGACCGGTTGACGCTGCGCGGCTTCGGCCGCTGGGCGCGCCGCCGCGACATCGCGGGCGTCATGATCTCCCATGAGCGCCTCGACCGTCTGCTGGGCCAGGTGCTGCCCGGCCCGCTGGCGCGCCGCGCGGCCGACGCCGCCAACCGGCGCACCGCCCAGACCTATGACGTCGTCGTCTGCACCACCGAGTTCGCGCGCGAGGAATTCCAGCGCATCGACGCCGCCAATGTCGAACTGGTCCCGCTGGGCGTGGACCTGGACATGTTCCGGCCCGACCGCCACGACCACCGGCTGCGCACCGACCTCGGCGCGGACGGCTACCCGCTGCTGGTCCACTGCGGTCGCCTCTCGGTCGAGAAGCGCGTCGACCGCAGCATCGCCGCGGTCGGGGCACTGCGCCGCGGCGGCCTGGACGCCCGCCTGGTGGTGGCCGGCGACGGACCGCGCCGCGAGGCCCTGGAACGCCGCGCCCGCCTGATCCCCCCGCTGCCCGACGGCCGACCCACCGTCCACTTCACCGGATTCATCGACGACCGAACGACTCTGGCGACCCTGCTGGCCACCGCGGACGTCTCCCTGGCACCGGGCCCGCACGAAACCTTCGGCCTGGCCGCGCTCGAGGCCCTGGCCGCGGGCACCCCGGTGGTGGCGAGCCGCTCCTCGGCGCTGGCCGACATCGTCACCGCCGAAGCGGGCGCGGTCGCCGCCGACCACCCGCGCGCCTTCGCCACCGCCGTCACCGATGTTCTCGCCCGCCCCCGCGCCGAACGCCGTCGCGCCGCCCGCAGCCGCGCCGAGCAATTCACGTGGCCCGCAGCGGTTTCCGGGATGCTCGACCTGCTGGGTCCGAGCTGAAACCCGACCCCACGCGCAAGGCGGCGCTGGATGCTACCGCCCGCAAAGCTCGTGGACAGCCTGCCGCGTGGACCGGTCAGTCGCGCATCGGGTCCGGCTGCCACGGGACATAGTCCCGCCCGTCCGCCGCGGCGGCGTTCTTCGACGAATTCAGCTGATACGGCGTGATTCCGCCGGGCTGCCACGGCCCCGCCGAGCCCGCCGCCACCGCCGACCCGTCCTTGGCGACCAGCCCGATCTCCTCGCGCACCACCGCGATCGGGCGGTCGGCGAGGCCGAACCAGTCCAGGTCGAGGAAGTCGTGGCTGCCGCGGGTGAGCGCGCCCCGGCGCATGGCGTCACCGAGGCGGGTGGCCATGCCCGAGGTGCTCAGGTGCCCGGCATCGGCCTCGAACAGGCCCGCGCCCGCCCGCAGGTAGCCGGTCTCGAACAGCGAGATCACCATGGCCAGCAGGCTGAAGGCCCGCGGATCGTCATTGGCGCGGGCCATGAACGCGAACACCTCGATCTCGTTCTCGAGGGTGGTGCCGTACCCGGCGAGCACGTGCACCCAATCGTGCTGGGCCAGCAGCGGCGGCGCGGACCCGGGCAGGCCGGGGGTGACGAAGCCGCGGTCCCGGTAGAAGTCGGCGACACCGCGACCCAGGGTGCCGACCGGCAGCTCCCACAGCTCGGCCCAGCGCCCGGCGAGGCCCGCGTCATCGGTGACCGCGCTCCACGAACTGTCCAGTCCGGCGGTGTGCAGGGCATCCAGCCGCAGCGAGTCCGTATTGCCCAGATATCCATTGCGGGTGAAATCGACCGCGGCCAGATCCACCGCGCCCTCGGCATAGCGCTGAGCCACCGCGATCATGTCGTCGTCGACACCGAGCGCGTCGGCGAACTCCCGCAACTTGTTCCCGGTCGCCGCCGGCAGCGGTCGCACCACCAGCGCGGACAGCAGCATGGTCTGCACGATCCGCTCCCGGAAGATCCGATTGCGCCGCGCCATCCCCGCCGCGAACTCCGCCGCCCCGATCGGCGTCACCTCGGCCAACTCCACCGGATGCCCCGTCATCGACAGGAACAGCGCCGGAATCAGCAACTCCTGCAAGGGCGTGAGCCCCAGATCGCAGGTCGCCGCACTCACCACGCCCCGCGCCAGGAACCGCACCTCGGCGGCATCCGGCGGCGTGAGCAGCACCTCTTCCATCTCCCACAGCCTCCACAGCATCAGGGGACCGAACGGCCCGCGACCCATTGTCATCGCGAAAAACCGCGCGTGCGTGATCGTTTCACTCTCGGCGTAGCCCTCGGCGCGAGAGCCCGGCCGCACCCGACCGATTCCTGTGGCCCACGCCCGCCGAACCCGCCGATGCGAGCCTGCTCGAACAGGTCCTGCGCACCGACGCCACGTTGGCGCCGCTACTCCGCGAGCGCCTCTTCCATCAGAGGCCACGAATCGTGCAGATCCTGCTGCCAATACGGCCATGAATGCGTGCCGCGCGGATGGAAGACGAAGGTCGCCGGAATATCGATCTCCTGGAGCCGCCGCCGGAACGACTCGGTGCAGCCGCGCACGAGATACTCCAGCACCGCACCGAAAGTCACCGCCTGCGGCATCAGCGGATCGGTCAGCGATTCCGGCCCCGGCGTCCCGTTGCCGGTCGACACGTACACCGCTTTACCGCGCAACGCGTCAGCGTTGGTGAGCGGATCGTGGGCCGCCCAGTCCGGATCGCCGTCGGGTCCCCACATGTTCTCCGGATTACCGCCGACCCAGCTCACCGAATTCCGGATGGCGAGTTTGGCATTGGTGCTCATGGTGTCCAGACAACCGCTGAACGCGGCGAATCCGCGATACAGCGCCGGATACCGGGTGGTGAGCGCCGCCGCCGAGAGCGCGCCCATCGACAGCCCGGCGATCGCATTGCGCCCGCTGCCGTGGAACCGCTGATCGATCAAGGGCGGCAGTTCCTGGGTCAGGAACGTCTCCCACATCTGCACCCCGCCGAGTACGGGATCGGGCCGCTCCCAATCGGAATAGAAACTGCCCTTACCGCCGACCGGCAGCACCACATTGACCCGCTTGTCGTCGAAGAACGAGACGACATCGGTCTTCTGCGTCCAATTCGTCTCCATCGCACCGGAATCGACACCGTCGAGCAGGTAATAGGAGGGTCGCGGCTGATCATCGGCGGGATGCAGCACGTCCACGGTCACCGCGCGGTCCATGGCCGCGGAGTACACCGAGATCCGGGTGCGCGAGGGACCGGAGTCGGTGGCGCTCAGAATGGTCGAATCCCCGGCCGGTTCGGCGTGGGCCGCACCGGTGCCGGAGATCAGAATTGTGACGAAGGTGATGGCCGCGGCCGCGGCGGCACGAAAATCGGCATTCATCGATGTCCATTCATCGGGCGCGGCATGGAATCGGAAACGATGGGAGCGCCCGGGACGGGCTACTCGAATGCTAAGTGAAGCGTAGGTGATCCAGCGGTAGCGACGCCGCACCGATCTCGCCGGCTGTCGGATGCATCACCGAATCACCGCTCCCCTGCATCGTTTCTCAGTGCTCCGGCCCGGTGCATCCCTGCGGCACCAGCTCGCCGGTGAGCAGCTCCTCGACCCATTTCGTGGTCAACGGAATCGAGAGCGCACCCGCGACGAAGTGCTCACCGGGAAACGGCTGCAATCGAACCCGCGCGCCGAGACCGCACCAGTCGTCGAAAAGCTCCTTCGCGCCCTCATACGGCACGAAGATCTCGTTGACGCCGTGGAACAAGTAGACCGGCGCGGCGGGCGCCATTCCGCCGGGACGGTTCTCGTCCAGAATCTGTTGCACCATGGGCAGTTTCAGCGGATCCGGGACCACGGTCAGATCTTCGACCCGCATCGGCGCGATGATCCCGAGCATCGTCTCCTGCGAGACGCAGATGTCGCGGAACATATGGGCGATCCGCCAGCCGTTGTCGTTCAGGATGTTCAGCAGTTCGGGATATTCACGGGCCAGCCCCAGCGCGGCCGCCAGCATCACACCTGTACCCCAGTTGCCGTTCATGACCGACATCAGCATGTCGTAATCCGCGGGTTCGCCGCCGATGATGGTGCCCGCCAATCGGATCTCGGGCGCGTACGTCGACGCGAGCTGCGCGGCCCAGCTGGTCGCGATGGAACCGCCGGAGTAGCCCGTCATCACCACCGGCGTGTCCGGGCCGAGCTCCAGTGACGTCCAATGGGTCACCGCGCGAATGGAATCGAGCACCGCGTGCCCACCCATCAGCCCGGCCGCGTACGCCTGCTTCGGTCCCTGATGATCGGGAACGACCACCGCGAAGTTCTTGGCCAGTAGCAGCGAGATGGCGACGACGTCGGCCGACACGCCCTTCTTCAGTTCCGTCGAGGGCGCACACGAATACCCCAACGACGAGATCGGAATGTTGTAGGAGACCAGCGGTCGGGGCCCCGGGCCCGGCCACGCGGCGCGCGGCAGCAGCAGGGTCGTGGTGATGGCGACCGGTTGATCGTGGGAATCGGTGGACCGCACCAGCAGCTCGTAGGCGTCGGCGGTGAAGAACATGCCGCCGGTCGGGCGCGCGCTCAGCACGGTGCCCGGCGACGTGTCCTCGAAGCCCGGCGGGGGCGTGAAGAACGGGTCGGCGGGCGGCGTCGGCAGCACGCTGGCCAGATCATGACTCGGGCTGATCAGCTCCGAGAACGGGTCGGCTTGCGCGTGTAGCGGCAGCAGCGTCGTAACCAGCGCTGCGAGCATCAGGATCCGTGTTGACCGGCGAGTTGCCACGGCCAGAGATCCTCACACGGGAACGGCCCGGACCACCGGATTTGGCTCGGTGCGGCGGGTCCCGCGCGGGCCGGAATCTCGGAACCACACCGCGACCGGCGGGTTCTGGCACGCTGTCCTCATGCGGTGGTCAATCGTCCTGGTGGCGGTGCTGACACTCGCGGTCGGCTGCGTCGACCGAACCCCGGACTCACCGTGGCGGGAACTGCCGCTCCCCCAGCCCGGCGCGCGGATCCTGGCCTTCGCTCCCACGCCCGGCAGCGTGCTGGCCCTCGGCTCGATCCCCGCCGCCGACGTCCGGGCCCCCGCCGCCTGGTCGACCACCGACGGCACCCACTGGACCGCGGTCCCGGTCCACCCGGAAACCCCGTACGGCGCACGGGCGGAACTGCTTTCAGCGGGAACGGGCGATCGCACCGTGGTTCTCGGACGGGCTTTCGGTGGCGCGCACAGCAATCCGCGCATGAGCGTCTGGGGCGGCGACGCCCACGGCCTGACCGAACATGAGCAGGCCTTCGAGATGTTCGGCGGCCCGCACGCCATCGCCGTGAGCGCCGCGGGCGCACTCGGTGGCGTCGACCTGCTGGTGGGCGACTGGGACGGCCCGACCGGCCGGTACGGCGCCGCCTATTGGGTCTCGGCCGACGGTGCGAACTGGGAGCGTCACGCCGACGACCCGGCGCTGTCGTCCGCACCCGGCGAACAGACCGGCGCGGCCGCCATCGGCACCGGCCCCGCGGGCTTCGCGATCGTCGGTGAAACACTGCGGGACAATATTATTCGTCCAGTGGAATGGACCTCTCCCGACGGCGGCCGATGGCAGCGCCTCGAACTGCCCGGCGCGAACGCCGTCGCCAGCGGTATCGGTTGCACGGCGACCTGCACGGTCTTCGGCCAATCCGTCGGCGCCGACCCGCACGTCCTGTGCTGGCCCACGCCTGATACCGGACCCCTACCGGGGCCTGCCGCGCGCAACGTCGATGTCCAGCAGGTGGTTCCGACGCCTTCCCGAATGCTGGCCCTCATCGCGTTCGACCACCGCGTCAGTCTGGTGTCGGTTTCGTCGAATTGCACTGACTGGCAACAGATCTCGCTCCCCGTGCCGGCCGATCAGGCACGCATGGCCACCCTGCCACTGGGCCTGCTGGTGACCGGAACCGACGCCGAACACACCGGACTATGGCTGTACACCCGATGAAAACGCCGCCGACCTGGGCGAATAATTGCCGACCTGGGCGAATAATTAAGGATTCAAATATGTTTCATTGTCGGCGGTCCGCTCGGAATACTCGTAAGTCCGGTTGACAGAACATTGGCGTAACTTTTGAATTGCGACACCCAGAACTTCTTGCCGACCAGCGGCGTTCGTGGCACCGTATACGACGGTTTGACTCAGTTCAACTCACAACGAGGAGTTTGGAAATGAGGAACAACCTTTCTTACGACGCGTCGCTCGGGAACGCTTTCGACTTTCTGCAGGTTCAGACCGACAATTCCGCCGTACACGGTGCGAAAAATTCGCGGAACCGATCTCTGCATATCGTTCTGGTCGCTCCCCCGTATTTCGACATTCCGCCGGTCGGGTACGGCGGCATCGAGGCGGTCGTAGCAAGCCTGGCCGACGAGCTGGTCGACCAGGGCCACCGCGTGACCCTGCTCGGCGCGGGCCGGGCCGGGACGAAGGCGGACTTCATCCGGGTGTGGGACGAGGTCCAGACCAAGCGCTTGGGTGAGCCGTACCCGGAGATCGTCAACGCCATGAAGGCCTGGCAGATCATCGATTCGCTGCACGCGTCGGACCCGATCGACATCATCCACGACCACACCTTCGCCGGTCCGGGGAACGCGCCCGCGTACAAGATGCTCGGCATCCCCACCGTCGTCACCGTGCACGGCCCGGTCGACGCTCAGATGGACGAGTACTACCGGTCCCTGGACCGCTGCGTGAAGCTGGTGGCGATCAGCGACCGCCAGCGTGAGCTGGCGCCGGACCTGAACTGGATCGGTCGCGTGCACAATGCGATTCGCCCCTCGGAGTGGCCGTTCCGCACCGAGAAGCTCGACTACGCGCTGTTCCTGGGCCGCTATGCGCCGTACAAGGGCCCGCACCTGGCGCTCGAGGCCGCGCACGCCGCGGGCGTGCGGCTGGTGTTGGCGGGCAAGTTGAACGAGCCGCCCGAGCATGAGTTCTTCGACGAGTACATCACGCCGCGGCTCACCGAGTCCGACGATGTCTTCGGCGAGGCCGACGCCGCCGCGAAACGCCAGCTGCTGGCCGGGGCGCGCTGCCTTTTGTTCCCGATTCGGTGGGAAGAACCCTTCGGGATTGTCATGATCGAAGCCATGGTCTGTGGCACCCCGGTGATCGCACTGCGCGGCGGCGCGGTGGAAGAGGTCGTCGAACACGGCGTGACCGGATTCGTTCTCGACGATCCGGCCGAACTGCCCGGCGCGATCGCGCGCGCCCACGAGATCGATCCCTACGCCTGCCGGGAACGGGTCGAAAGACTGTTCTCCACCGGGCTGTTCGCGCAAGGCTACGAAGCGGCCTACCGCCAGGCGATCGAACTCGCGAAGTCCCGCACGATCGCCGGCTCGGTCCGGGTGCGACTGCCCGGTGACCCGCGGATCCTCAGCACCCACGTGCCGGGTGGTCGCGCGTGAGTGTTTTCAACGCCGGTCCGCCGGTGCTCATCGAGGGTGGCGCGGGCGTCGTCACCCTCGTCGAGGCCGGCACCTTCTGCCTGTCCGATCAGCTCGGCGATATCCACCCGGGCACCGCGCACGGCTTGTTCTACCGGGACACGCGCATCCTGACCCGCTGGGAGCTGCGCGTGGACGGTCTTCCACCGGAACAGCTTTCGGTGGTCGTGCGCGAGCCGTTCCGGGCCCGGTTCGTGGCGCGCAAACCGCCACCGCACGGGGTGGCCGATGCGACGGTGCTGATCCAGCGCCGTCGCATCGTCGGCGAGGGCATGCAGGAGACCATCAGTGTGCTCAACCTCGGCGACGAGGACACCGCGCTGACGATCGTCCTCGACGCGGAGGCCGACTTCGCCGACCTGTTCGCGGTCAAGGAGGGCCGCGTGGGCAGCGGTGGCGGTGAAACGACCGCCACCGAGCACGGCCTGCGCATCACCGACCGCGGGCTGCAGGGCCGCGGCGTGATCATCACCGCCACCGAGGAGCCCGAGATCCAAACGGGATCGCTGACCTGGCGGACCCTGATCCCCGCGCACAGCAATTGGCAGACGGTGGTGCGCTGTCAGCCCATCGAGGACCACCGGGCCGTCCCGATGAACTTCGACGACGGCCACGAGGACGGTCCCGAGGGCAAGATCCGCCGCTGGCGCGCCAGCACCACCACGCTCACCGCCAGCGGCGCGGGCCTCAACACGATCCTGCAGCGCACCGAGACCGACCTGGGCGCACTGCGCCTGGACGACCCCGCCGGCGGCACCTCCTACGTGGCTGCCGGCGCGCCCTGGTTCATGGCGCTGTTCGGTCGCGACAGCCTGCTCACCTCCTGGATGGCGCTGCTGCTGGACTCGGACCTGGCCGTGGGCACGCTGCGCCAGCTGGCGAAACTGCAAGGCACCGAGACCAATCCGATCACCGAGGAGGAACCCGGCCGCATCATGCATGAGCGGCGGCACGGGCCTGGCAGTGATCGGGTGCTCGGCGGCACCGTCTACTACGGCACCGCCGACGCCAGCCCGCTGTTCGTGATGCTGCTGGCCGAATGCCATCGCTGGGGTGTCGGCGACGCGGCCGTGCGCGAACTGATCCCGGCCGCCGACGCGGCGCTGGGGTGGATCGACACCGACGCCGACCTCGACGGCGACGGCTTCGTCGAGTACCGGCGCAAGACCGACCGCGGTCTGGCCAACCAGGGGTGGAAGGACAGCTGGGACGCCATCAGCTTCGCCGACGGCCGCCTCGCCGACCCGCCCATCGCGCTGTGTGAGGTGCAGGGCTACGTCTACGCCGCCCGCGTCGGCCGCGCGGAATTGGCCGACGAGGCCGGCGACCATACCCTCGCCGAACGACTGCGCGCTCAGGCAGCCGACCTGAGATCCCGTTTCGACGAGGCCTTCTGGATGCCGAAGAGCGGCTGCTACGCGATGGCCCTCGACGGTGCCAAGCAGCCGGTCGACGTCGGATCCAGCAATCCCGGCCACTGCCTGTGGACCGGCATCGTGCCCGACGAGCGCGCCGCCGAACTGATCGAGCGGCTCGGTGCGGCCGACCTGAACAGCGGATTCGGTTTGCGCACCCTGTCTTCCACCGCGCGCCGGTTCAATCCCATGGGCTACCACACCGGTTCGGTGTGGCCGCACGACACGGCCATCGCGGTGGCCGGCCTCATGCGCTACGGCCACATCCCCGGCGCCCTCGACCTGAGCGTGAAACTGGCGAGCGGACTGCTCGAGGCCATCCAGGAGTTCGGCGCCCGCCCACCGGAACTGTTCTGCGGCTTCGCGCGCGACGAATTCCGTTCCCCGGTGCCCTATCCCACCTCCTGCTCGCCGCAGGCGTGGGCGAGCGCGGCGCCGCTGCTGCTCATGCGATCGTTCCTGGGCCTCGCGCCCGACGTCCCGAACCGCAGCCTCACCATCGCGCCCCGCCTGCCCGACCGCGCGGGCACGATCCGGCTGACGGATCTGCGGCTGGGCCCGGCCACCATCACGATCGAGGCTTGCGGCATGGAAGCGCGGGTCGAGGGCCTCCCGCCGGACTGGCAGCTGAATCGGAAGTAGCGAGACGGGCGGTACGTGAGGTAGGTCCGACGTGAGTACCAGCACCGATCTGGCCGGTCTGCGCGCCGAGCGGCGGGACGTGATCTGGCACGCTCATCTGCGGCACGACATCGCGAGCGCGAACCGCCCACCATCGACACCGAGCGCATGTCGGCCATCACCACGTGGCTCATGGCGGTGCTGGAGAAGTCGCACGGCTCGCGACTGCGCTGGCTCGACGTCCCGGTGGGACTTGTTCTCACCGGTGCCGGTGGTGGCACCTGGCGGGTCGAACCGACCGGGCGTGGCCTGCGGGTGCGGCGAGGGCCGGTTGGCGGGACCGCCGCTCGGATCACCGGTTCCGCAGCCGATGTCCCGCTCTGGTCGACCACCCGGGTGCCCTGGAGGACGTGCGATATCGATATCGACGGGGGCGCGGAGATCGCCACCGGATTCCTCGACAACCTCGATCTGGTGTAACCCCGCCCTTGATACGACGAAGGCCGCTGC
>NZ_JBHWHH010000204.1:0-12159 GCF_042732555.1 Nocardia sp. NPDC059764 | reverse complement strand
GGGGCGAGCCGGGCGCGTCGAAACAAAATGGCCGACAGCCTGTTTCGCGTCCGAAGCCCCGGGTAGGTCCGGAGTGTCCCTGCAATCGATATACGGAGGTATATCCCATGACAGAGCACGAGAAGAGTGGACCCCGGGAAGGCGCCGAAGGCGTGGTCGAGGGCGTCAAGGGCGCGGCCAAGGAAGCCGCGGGCAAGGTCTTCGGCAATGAGGGGCTGCGCGAGGAGGGGCGGGCTCAGCAGGACAAGGCCGAGTCCCAGCGCGACGCCGCCAAGCGGGAGGCCCAGGCCGAGAAGGATCGCGCCCGGGCCGAGGCCGATGAGCAGCGGCAGCGCGCCCAGCAGCGCCGCTGATCCGGTTCGAACGTAAACACAAGGAAATCCCCTGGCCCGCAGTGCAACAGCCGGGGGATTTCCCCTGTCCGTCCTCGCCTCCGGTACGGCATCGAATGCCTCGTTAGACAGGCATTTCCTGGGGTATTCGCCCGTCAGGAGAAGGTGATGAGAAATGAGAACTTTCACGAATGACCGTCGGGTGTGGCGCGGACGTCGCCGCACGGGTGCGGGCAGCCTGCTGGTGCTGGTCGCGGTGATCTGGCTGATCATCGGAGCCGTGGCGGCCGGGCAACGGCATTATTACGACAGCGCGCCGAGCAACTGCGCGAGCGCCGGAACCATCGCGGTGACGATTGTGGCGGGTCCGCTGAATTACCTCGGCCTGAACCCGAAGATCGCCGACTGCCATGTCGATGTGCCGCAACCGAGTCCATGAATGGCCGGAATGAAACCGCCACCGAACGGCTGGACCGCAATTGGAACAGCTTGATGCAGGAATTGCGCGTCGTACAGACCGGCGTGCAATTGCTGACCGGCTTCCTGCTGACACTGCCGTTCCAGACCCGGTTCACCATGCTGTCCGGCGTGATGCGAGTGGTCTACCTCGCGGTGGTGGCCGCGTCGATCGGCGCGACGATATGCCTGATCGCGCCGGTCGCCGCACATCGAATGCTGTTCCGCCGGCACCGGCTCGAGAATGTCGTGACCGCCGCGCATCGTTACGCGATCGTGGGCCTGGGACTGCTCGGTGTCGCGCTGACCGGTGTGGCGGTGCTCATTTTCGATACGGTCGGCGGCGCCTGGCCGGGCATCATTGCCGGAATTGTCAGCGGCATCCTGTTCGTGGCCATCTGGGTATTGCATCCGTGGCACGAGCATCGGGGTAAGAGCGCTTGAATCTGCAATCCGCAATCGCATGTGTCCGGCCCAATGGGGTACTGCGTAATGGCAACCCCGAAATGGTCAGGAGGTGATGATCATGATCTGGCAGATGATGACGGACATGTTCCGCATGATGTGGGGCTTGATGTTCCCGGTTCCGTCGCCCATGTAGGGGCGTCGGCGGACGGTTACTCCCGAGACCACGTGGTAATCGATCAGGGTGGAACCGACTCGGGTCGAGCAACCGCATGTGTTGCGGGAGTACGCGTTCGTCGCTGACGGCGAACGGGGCGCGCTGATCGGTCCGCGTGGTGACATCGCCTGGCTGTGCGCACCGAGTTGGGACAGCGCGCCCGTCTTCGACACGTTGATCGGGGGCACGAGTGTCTATTCGGTGACCCCCGACGAGCGCTTCGTCTGGGGCGGCTACTACGACGCCGGCAGTCTGATCTGGAACTCCCGCTGGGTCACCGGCTCCACGGTGATCGAATGCCGTGACGCGCTGGCCTTTCCGGGAGACGAGCATCGGGTCGTCGTGCTGCGCCGACTGCGGGCGCTGCACGACGAAGCCAGGGTCCTGGTGGAACTGAACCCGGCCCACGACTACGGAAGGGCGCCGCTGCGCGACGTCCGGCGCGCCGACGAGGCGTGGGAGGCACGGTGTGGGCGACTGCGATTGCGGTGGAGCGGTGCGGCCGACGCGGTGTTCGACGAGGATCCGCGTTGTCCCGGCTGGCGTCTGCTGCTGCGGGTGCCGCCCGGCGAATATCGGGACCTGGTGCTCGAACTGTCGGCCATCGGATTGCCGGATTCCCCGCCGGATCCCGAATCAATCTGGGCGGCAACGGAATCGCACTGGAAAAGAGAGATGCCAGTGCTGTGGTCGAGTGCCGCGCCGCGAGACGCCTCGCACGCCTACGCGGTGCTGCGCGGCATGACCGGATCCGGCGGCGGCATGGTCGCCGCGGCCACCACCGGCTTGCCCGAGCGGGACGAGCAGGGAGCCAACTACGACTACCGCTACGTCTGGATCCGCGACCAGTGCCTGGCCGGGCAGGCGGCCGCTACGGCCGGTGCGCTACCCCTGCTCGACGCGGCGGTCGGCTTCACCGCCGAACGTCTGCTCGCCGACGGTCCGGCACTGATGCCCGCCTACACCGTGCGAGGTGAGGCGGTGCCGCGCGAACGGGACGTCGACCTGCCCGGCTACCCGGGCGGCACCGCGGTCCTCGGCAATCGCGTGCGAGACCAGTTCCAGCTCGATATCTTCGGTGAAGCGCTGCTGGTGTTCGCTGCCGCCGCTCGCCACGATCATCTGCCGGCCGAGTACCGGCCTGCGATCGGCGTGGCGGTGGAAGCCATCGCCGCACACCGTGATCGGCGCGACGCCGGAATCTGGGAGATCGACGACGAGCACTGGGCGCATTCGGGGTTGATCTGCGCGGCCGGACTGCGGGCGGTCGCCGCGTCGCCGGATACCGGAGTCGACCGCGATGTCTGCACCGGAGTGGCGGATGCGCTGGTGTCGAGGGTGACCAAGACGTGTGTTCACCCCACGGGACGCTGGCAACGGTCACCGCAGCATCCGGAAGTGGATGCCGCACTGCTCCTGCCGATCATCCGGGGCGCCATGCCACGGGGTGATCCACGAGATCGGGCCACGGTGTCCGCGATCGCGCGCGAATTGTCCAGCGACTTCTACGTCTACCGGTATCGCGACGGCGAGACCCCGCTCGGCAGCGACGAGGGCGCCTTCCTGCTGTGCGGATTCGCCATGGCGATCGCGACGGCCGATCTGTCGTTGCCCGTGGTCGCGGCCCGCCATTTCGAGCGCAACCGCGCCGCCTGCGGCACGCCGGGACTGTTCGCCGAGGAGTTCGATGTCGCGCAGCGTCAGCTGCGGGGCAATCTGCCGCAGGCCTTCGTGCACGCGCTGCTGCTCGAAGCTGCCAATCATCCCGCTCTGCAACGGGAATGGGCGTACCTCGAACAGAGCGACGGTTCGCCATGACACGAGGCCATGGCGAACCGATGCCGGCGGAGATCAGGATCGGCCGAGAGCGCGGGCGAGCTGTGCTTTGGACATTCCCGAGCGGCCCTTGATGTTCCGCTGCTTGGCCTCGTTGTACAGCTGGTCCTTGGTCAGGCCCTTGGGTCCGCGCCGGCCGGAACGTTCGCCGCCACGCTGTTGCGGTGACTTGCCCTGCAGAGACGTGCGGCTGGCGGTCTTGGTCTCGCCCGCGCGGGCACGATTCTTGTTGACCGTGCGCGCACCGATCTCGCGGGCCCGAGCCGGGCTCTCGCCGCGCTCCTCGGCGGAGTCGCGGACGTGCTCGTACTGACGTTCCTCTTTCTTCGTCCATTCCTTGGGCATGGCACTGCTCCGATGCTGTGTCTCCGCTCTCTGAGCGGGTACGCCGAAGGCATAGCACTCGGCGAGGAGGGTTGGGGACATGGTCGCAGTACCCGCGACGGACGGGTCGAACCTGTCGATCGGGATCGATCCGGAACACGGTCGGGCGAGGTGACGGGATGTCCGAACGCCAGGATTCGACGGTCTCCGATGACCCGGGCTCGGCCGGGGAGTCCGGTGCGTCGGGTGGACGCGGTTCGATGCGGGACGCCATCCGGCCCGGTCTGCTGATCGGGGCCGTGGGGGTGGTGTTCGGTGACATCGGGACCAGTCCGATCTACACGCTGCGCACGGTGTTCGACCCCTCGGACCCGCATCCGGTCCCGGTGGAACCCGCGAATGTGTACGGCATCGTGTCGCTGGTCTTCTGGTCGGTGCTGATCATCGTGACCGTCACCTACGTGCTGCTGGCCATGCGGGCCGACAACGACGGCGAGGGCGGGATCATGGCGCTGATCACGCTGGTGCGGCGCTTCGCGGCGCGTGGCCGCCGGCTCGCCGCGACACTGGCGGCCCTCGGAATCTTCGGTGCGGCACTGTTCTTCGGCGACAGCATGATCACCCCCGCTATCTCGGTGTTGTCCGCGGTGGAGGGGATCGAGGTGGTGGAACCGTCTCTGGCCAAGGCGATCGTGCCGGCTACGGCGCTGATCATCGTGCTGCTGTTCGTCTTTCAGCATCGCGGCACCGAATCGGTGGGCCGGTTGTTCGGGCCGGTGATGGTGGTGTGGTTCCTGGCGATCGGCGCTTGCGGGATCGGCGGCATCCGGCAATACCCCGCGATCCTGAAGGCGCTGTGGCCGGGCTACGCGCTCGGCTTCCTCGCCGGGCACTTCGCCATCGCGTTCTTCGCGCTGGCCGCCATCGTGCTGGCCGTCACGGGAGCCGAGGCGCTGTACGCGGATCTGGGGCACTTCGGTCGCCGATCCATCACCACCGCTTGGCTTTTGCTGGTGCTGCCCGCCTGCGTGCTCAGCTACTTCGGGCAGGCCGCCCTGATCCTGGGGACGCGCGGTCACGTGGCGAGCCCGTTCTTTCTGCTGGTCCCGCATTGGGGTCGGCTGCCCATGGTCGCCCTCGCCACCGCGGCGACGGTCATCGCGTCGCAGGCGGTGATCACCGGCGCGTATTCGGTGGCCTCCCAAGCCGCGCGGATCGGCTACCTGCCGCGACTGCGTATCGCGCACACGTCGGAGTCGACGCCCGGGCAGATCTACGTGCCGTGGGTCAACTGGTTGTTGCTGGTCGCGGTACTGACCCTGGTTCTCGCCTTCCGCAGTTCGACCGCTCTGGCCTTCGCGTTCGGTATGGCGGTCACGTGCACGATCACCATCACGACGCTGCTGCTCGGCTACCTCGCCCACGCGATGTGGCGACTGCCGCTGTGGCTCGTCATCGTGGTCTGGGCGCCGCTGCTCGCGGTGGACCTGCTGTTCGTCGCCGCCAACCTCACCAAACTCCTGCACGGCGCCTGGCTGTCACTGCTGATCGGCCTGGCCGCGTTCGTGGTCATGACGACTTGGCAACGCGGTCGCACGGTGGTGGGCGACGAGCGCGACCGCCTCGAGGGCTCCCTGCGCGAGTTCGTCGACGAGCTGTGGCACGACCCCGAACGATTGACCATCGTCGACGGCACCGCCGTCTTCCTCAACCGAGGCAAGCAGAGTGTCCCCCTGGCCTTGCGTGCCAATGTCGAGCACAACAGCGTCCGCCACCGCCACACCGTCATCGCCTCGGTGGAAACCGAACCTGTTCCCCGCATCTCACCCGACGACCGGGTCCGTATCGACCACCTCGACTACCGCGACGACGGCATCTTCCACGTCACCGTCCGGGTCGGCTACATGGAGCCCCCCGACGTCCCCGCCGCCCTGGCCGGACTCGACACCGACGAGACCGAGGGCGAACTGGACCTACCCAACGCCTCCTACTTCCTCTCCGAAGTGGAACTCCGCCCCGCCGACCACCCCACCATGTCCCGCTGGCGCACCAGGCTCTTCATCGCCACCAGCCACCTCTCCGCCGACGTGGCCGACTACTTCCGCCTGCCCCGCCACCGCACGGTCACCCTCGGCGAACGCATCGAGGTCTGACGAGCACGCGGCGCGGACAGGTCACGGGTGTATTTCTGGGCTGGGGTGGGTACCCCATGCTCACGGTTGAAAACCAGCAGCCCAGCCTGTGCCCTGGGGCACGGGTGACTCATGATGCGACGCCCCCCGGACAGAGGCGCGTCACATGAAACGGACGAGGATCTGATCCTGATGCCGACTTCATTCATCGTCGCTGGTGAACCGGCGATTGCCGAGCGATGCGGGTTGGACACGCTGCTGGGGATCACCCAGAGCACGCCGTCGCTGTCGACCACGGTGGTGACCGCCACCGGTGAGATCGACTACAACAATGTCGGAGCCTTCCGCGAACATCTCGGTTACGCCATCGCCACCAGCACGCGGCTCGTGGTGGTCGACCTGTCGCGGCTGACCTTCCTGAGCATCTCCGGGCTGCAAGCGATTCTGGATGCCGACGACCAAGCCCGCAGCCGGCAGCGAGTGCTGCGAGTGGTCACCGGAACACGCTGTGTGGACCGGCTGTTGGAGGTCTGCGGTCAGGACGCCGAGCTGGAAACCGCCCAGACGATCGCCGCCGCCTGTACCCCGATGCCCTGGGCCGCGTAAGGACCGCGGGGCCCGACGCCGCATCGCGTCCTACCCTTCGGGGCACACTTCCGTTGCGGCGTCACGGGTTCCGTCGAGGGTCGCCCGCCGTTGTTCGCCGGTGAGGACCGGCCAATCCGGGCTCGACGGATAGTCGGCGATCGCGGTCTCGACGGCCTGATCGACGGCGACTTGGCCGGAGTCGCGCCGGATCTCGGCGACGGGTGTGTGAAACCGCCGAGCCCGGGTACGCGGCCGATACGCAGACATCCGGATTTCCGGCCATCGAGCGCAGGAGGGTCGCCCCATGGACAGTGAGAGGAACGACAAACAGCGGCAATTGGATTCGTATCGGGTCGCGCGGGATCGGGGCTACCTGACCACGCAGCAGGGCGTCCGGGTGGACGACACCGACGACACGGTGAAGGTGGGCGATCGCGGCCCGGCCCTGCTGGCGGACTTCCACGCCCGCGAGAAGATCACGCACTTCGATCACGAGCGGATTCCCGAACGCGTCGTGCACGCCCGCGGCGCCGGGGCCTACGGGCGCTTCCGGCCCCACACCGGGTGGCTGGGGCGGTTCACGACGGCACGGTTCCTCACCGATCCGACCGTGGAGACACCGGTGTTCGTGCGTTTCTCGACGGTCGCGGGATCGCGCGGATCCGCCGACACCGTGCGCGATGTGCGCGGCTTCGCGACCAAGTTCTACACCGCGGAGGGCAACTACGACCTGGTCGGCAATAACTTTCCGGTGTTCTTCATCCAGGACGGCATCAAGTTCCCCGACTTCGTGCACGCGGTGAAACCCGAACCCCACAACGAGATCCCGCAGGCCGCCTCCGCCCACGACACCCTCTGGGATTTCGTGGCGCTGCAACCGGAGACCCTGCACGCGATCCTGTGGCTGATGTCGGATCGCGCCCTGCCGCGCAGTTATCGGATGATGCAGGGCTTCGGCGTGCACACCTTCCGGCTCGTCGACGCCGACGGGCAGTCGACGTTCGTGAAATTCCACTGGAAGCCGAAACTCGGTGTGCACTCGCTGCTGTGGGACGAATGCCAGCAGATCGCGGGGCGCGACCCGGACTTCAATCGCCGTGATCTGTGGGATTGCATCGCCGCCGGGCAGTACCCGGAGTGGGAGCTCGGCGTGCAGCTGATCCCGGAGCATCGCGAGTTCGATTTCGACTTCGACCTGTTGGACGCGACGAAACTGATTCCGGAGGAATATGTTCCGGTGCGACCGGTCGGGACCATGGTGCTCGATCGCAATCCCGACAACTTCTTCGCCGAGACCGAACAGGTCGCCTTCCACACCGCGAATCTGGTGCCCGGCATCGATTTCACCGACGATCCGCTGCTGCAACTGCGCAATTTCTCCTACCTGGACACGCAGCTGATCCGCCTGGGCGGGCCGAACTTCGCGCAGCTGCCGATCAATCGGCCGGTGGCGGATGTGGCCAACCATCAGCAGGACGGCTACGGACAGCACGCCATCCCGCAGGGCGAGGCGGCCTACACGGAGAACACGATCGGAGGCGGCTGCCCGGCCCTGGCCGGGGACGGCGCTTTCCGGCACCATTCCGAGTCGCTGTACGGCGCGACGGCCAGGGGGCGCGGAGCGAAGTTCCGTGAGTACTACGCGCAGCCACGCATGTTCTGGCGCAGCATGTCCGAGCCGGAAGCCGATCACATCGTGGCCGCCTTCGCCTTCGAACTCGGCAAGCTGACCCGGCCGGAGATCCGTGAACGCGTCCTCGAGCACCTCGTGCGCATCGACGCCGATCTGACGGTCCGGGTGGCTGCCGAACTCGGCATGCCGGTGCCCGGTGTGTCGCGCAACGGGGAGGTGGTGGTGTCCCCGGCGCTGTCACAGTCGAGTCTGCCGGGGGAGGGCATCGCCACCCGCAAGATCGCGGTGTTGATCGCGGACGGTGTCGACGCCGACGGGCTGGAGCGCGTGAGCACCGCGCTGCGGGGGCGTGGCGCCGTGCTGGAAACCCTGGCGGCCCATGGTGGAGAGGTTCGGGCCGAAGGCGGCGGGACGGTGCCGGTGGATCGTTCGCTGGCGACTGTCTCATCGGTGCTCTACGACGGTGTCCTGGTCACGGGCGGTCCGGCCGCGGTCGATTCGCTCGGCGGCGACGGTCCCGCCGTGCACTTCGTGCTGGAGGCCTACAAGCACGCGAAACCGATCGGCGGATTCGGGGCGGGCGCGGCGCTGCTGCGGACCATCGGACTGAGCCCGATTCCCCCCGAGGACGGACTCGGCAATGTCGGCGGCGTCGTGGTCACCACGGCATCCGGGCCGGACATCCCAGCGCGGTTCGCCGACGCGTTCGCGGAAGTGCTGGCGCGGCACCGGGTTTGGCAGCGGGTCACGCACGCGGTCCCCGCGTGACCCGCCGATCACGAGACTGCCACGGTTCGATCGAGCCCCGACACCGCCCAAGGATCGGATCGTGGCACGGGCCGCGCGGCATGACGCCGCGCGGCGCTGTGGTCAGCGCTCCTCCGGTGCCGGATCCGCTGGGCCCGGATTCCTTGCGGCAGATGATCGTCACTTCTTCGGCACGAGGATGCCGGTCAGGTCCGCTTCCCGAATCGGGGTTTCCGGATTGCGCTGCGCCTCGCACATCAGGGTGATGGCCGCGATGGACGCGTCGACGGTTTCCGGCGCGGCTGTCGGGGTCACCTTCGTGTCCTGCTCGAGGTACTTGCGGACGGTGATCCGCTGCTTCGCCTGATCCTGCTGGGTGAATTCGCTGCACGGCGTGGCGCCGCCCTTGTTGACGGCCTCCTTGGCCTGATCGCATGCCCCCGCGAGGGGAATGAGCAGCGCCGTGGCCAGGACGGTCACGGTGCGAACGGTGTGTCCGGTCATGGGGAACACTTCCTCGTCTTTCGGTCACCCCTCGTGCCGATTGCCCGGTCCCGGGCGCTCGAAACAACCGCCCCGGCCATCGAAACGAGCTGTCCGGCAGTTCGTTTCGATCGAGGAATCACGGGTAGGCGCGTCTCCGGCCGTACCGAATCCCCGGCCCGCGACAGGGTGGGCCGGGGATTTCGGGTCCGGTGACGCGCTTCGGCGATCGTGCGATTACCAATAGTGCGCGCGGCCGCCGATCGGCCGTCCGGCGGCTCCGAGCAGCCAGAAGACTGCGCCGATGAGCAGCAGGACGATGCCGATTGTCGTGAGGATGCCGATCCCGAAGACCAGCCCCAGGATCAGTAGAACAAGGCCCAGGATGATCATGACTATTCCTTCGTGAAAGCGGATCTTGCCCTCACGCAGTTCCCGGCGCAGCGGACCTCAAACGGGGGCATTATCGGCCGGTCTCGAGCGCCCGAGGGGCGTAGGCGCTGATCGCGGTGGCGATTCCGGCCCCGCCGATCGCGATCGTCCAGCCCACCGGGCCGAGCGGGCGGCAGCCGAAGTAGGTGCAGACCCCGGGCGTCATGACCACGGTGAACAGCACCGCGCCACTGGTGGCGGTGGTGAACCAGACCAGCGGGCTGTGCTTCGCCGCGAGCAGGGTCTGGCCCAGCTGGGTGCCGATCAACGCGACCAGGCCGATGGTGCTCGCGCGCCGCTCGGTCCCGGTGTAGCGGCCCACCAGCCACGCGGCCGTCGCACCGGCGGCCGTGGTGGCTCCACGGGACGCGATGGCGTGCAGCAGTTCCGCGCCCAGGTCGGCCGGTGGCCGGGCCGCCAGTCGGGCGCCGAGTTCGTCCGCACGGCCCAGGGTTTCGGTGCCCTCCTCGGTCACCGGCTCGGGGGCCAACGCCACCGCCATGGCCGGGAACATGTCGGTGAGCAGGTTGACGAGCAGGAATTGCCGGGTGCCCAGGGGCGCACGGCCGGACACCGCGGTGCCCAGCACGGTGAAGGCGACCTCGCCCGAGCTCGTGGACCAGGGTGTCGGCGCGCTGGCGTTCGGACGCGGAAAGCTCGGCACTGGAGGGTTTTTCGCCATCGTGGCGCACTTTGGCGCAGCGGTCGAGCACCACTTCGGGGGCGCCCTTGACGACCAGGCGCAGCCGTCGCGGATTGTGCCCGAGCGTGGCGGCGAAGCCTCGATTCGACTCGAAAGGCAGCTCCTCCACCGTTTCCCAGTCCGCGTCATCGGGCAGTTCGGCGGCGGCGTCGAGGATCGCCCGGTCGGTCGAGTGGACGATCGGGCCGTCCGGATCCGGGCAGGCGTGCGCGGCCTCGCGCAGCAGTCGGCGGGCCACGGGATCATCGTCGCCAGGCCGCCATTCGGCATCGAGCGATGCGAGGGTGGTCAGGCGCAGCTTGCCCTCGGTGAGGGTGCCGGTCTTGTCGAAACACATCGTGTCGACCCGGCCCAGGGCTTCCACGGTCCGGCTGGCGCGCACCAGGATTCCGCTGCGGGACAACCGGCGGGCGGCCGCGGACTGGGCGACCGTGGCCACCAGCGGCAAGCCCTCGGGGACCGCGGCGGTCGCGACCGCCACACCCTCGGCGAGCGCGGCGCGCAGCGGCCGGCCGCGCAGCCAGCCGAGTACGGTGACCGCCGAGCCGCCCGCCAGGGTCGCGGGCAGCGCCTGATCGGTGAGGCGGCGCAACTGGGCCTGGACCCCGGTCCGGCGCGGCGGCACCACGGCCGCCGAGGCCCGTTCGGTTTCGGTGTCCGCGCCCACCGCCACCACGACGGCCGCGGCGACGCCGTTGACGACCGTACTGCCCTGGAACAGCATGCAATACCGGTCGCCGAGCGCGGCCCCGGGCGTGGCGGTCACCCGCTTCTCCACGGTGACCGATTCGCCGGTGAGCGCGGACTCGTCGATCTCCAGGTCGTCGCAGTACAGCAGGCGGGCGTCGGCGGGCACCACGTCGCCGGTGCGCACCAGCACGACATCGCCGACCCGCAGTTCGTCCGCGGGGATACGGTGCCCAGCAAGGCTTTCCATGTCGTCCGTGCTTCGCTCCAAAGCATCGTGCCGATCGATCCGGCAGACTCGGAGCTTCTCTCCGTGCAGTAGAACCCGGATCGCGGATTCGGCGCTCAGGCGTTGCATGGTCGACACCAGTGCGTTGACGGTCACCACCGAGGACACGAGCAGGGCATCGGTCGGTGCGCCCAGAATCGCCGACGCGGCCGTCCCTACGGCCAGGATCGGCGTCAGCGGGTCGGCCACCTCCGAGCGCAGATGCCCGGCGAAGCGGGTGAAGGGCACGGCGGCGGCGGATGCGCGGGCCAGCACGGGGGCGAACGGATGCGGCCGGGATGTCTCGTCGGGCTCCGGTTCGGGCAGCCGGGTGAGCACCTCGAGCACGAGACGATGCGGTCCGAGCAGAACCTCGCCATCCACGACGATCGCGGTGATCCGGTCCAGTCGCCGCCACACTCCCGGATCGACGGTCACCACACCGGCCAGCGTGAGCCGGATGGCGAGGGCGGCGGCGAACGATTCGCGGCTGGTGCGTGCGGCCTTCGGTGCGGCGAGGCCGAGTGCGGGCGCGGTGTCGGTGGCGCCGCGGCCGAACAGCGCGGTGGCGGCGGCCAGCGCCGAACCGGTCGCGACCTCGTCCGCGCACCGCTCGACCGGTCCCGCCGGCAATTCGGTCGGCCGGGGCCCGACCCCGAGTGGTTCGCTCGGTGCGGTGGTCCGGCGGGTGGGATCAGCCTCCAGCTCCCACTGCCGCCAGCGTGCGTGGCGTGCACTCGCCTCGGCGAGAACCAGCGCGCGCTGACCCGCGTCCACGAGCAGGGTGCCCACGCCCTCGCCCGCGGCCTGGCCGATGGCGTTCGCGGTCGTGACCACCAGATCGGTGCGCGCCTGCCCGATTCGATCCTCGAGCACGGTGCGCAGCCGCGGCTGCGCACCGTGCTCGGTGCGCAGC
>NZ_JBHWHH010000203.1:0-12196 GCF_042732555.1 Nocardia sp. NPDC059764 | reverse complement strand
TGACGGGCGGTGACCTTGTCACCCAGATCCCGGATCGACTGCGGCGACGGACCGATCCAGATCAAACCAGCATCGATCACAGCCTGCGCGAAATCCGCGTTCTCCGACAGGAACCCGTAACCCGGGTGGATCGCGTCCGCGCCGGCCTTCGCGGCGGCGTCGAGGATCTTGTCGAACACCAGATAGGACTCCGCCGAAGTCTGCCCGCCCAAGGCGAAGGCTTCGTCAGCGAGCTTCACGAACGGCGCATCGGCGTCGGGCTCGGCATACACCGCGACGCTGGAGATTCCGGCGTCCTTGGCGGCCCGGATCACGCGCACGGCGATCTCGCCTCGGTTGGCCACCAGGACCTTCGTGATTCGCGTGCTGGGCACAGCGGCTCCTGTCTTCTTGCCGGGTTCGGAGGCGGCCAGCATCTCGTCGCGCTCCACGACCTTGACGCGTTCGCGGCCCTGCGGTTCGCCGAGGGCGCGTTCGTGGGCGTCGAGGCGGTACCAGCCCGCCCAGGTCGTGAACGGGATGCCCTTGCGTTCCAGGAATTCGATGACGGCATCGGGGTCGGGCTGGGCGGCGGGGGTGAAGGCAGGGGCGTCGTCGAGCAGGCACGCGATGGTTTCGTTGGCGTCGCCCTTGGTGTGGCCGATGAGGCCGACGGGGCCGCGTTTGATCCAGCCGGTGACATAGGTGGCGGCGAGGCCGGGGATGCGGCCCGCGGTGTTGGGGACCGTGCCGCTGTCCTCGTCGAAGGGCAGGCCCGGAATCGGCTGGGAGAGATAGCCGACCGCGCGATAGACGGCCTGGATATCCCAATCACGGTATGCGCCGGTCGGTTTCACGTTCCCGGTGCCGTCGAGTGTGGTGCGTTCGGTCCGCAGACCGATGACCTTGCCGTTCTCGCCGAGGATCACCGACGGGTTCTCGAAGAAGTGCAGGAACAGCTTGTGCGGGCGGTCACCGACATCGCGAATGGCCCACTGCTCCAAGGTATTGCAGATCATGTCGACCTGCTTGGAGGTGCGGCGCGCGGCTTCGGAGCCCTCGTCGTAGTCGATGTCCTCGGGATCGACGATGACCTCGATGGTGGGGGAGTGGTCGAGTTCGCGCAGTTCGAGGGGCGTGAACTTGGCCTGGGCGGGACCGCGGCGGCCGAACACGTGCACTTCCAGCGCCCTATTGGCCTGCAAACCCTCATAGACGTTTGGCGGAATCTCCGTGGGCAGCAGCTCGTCCCCGGTCTTGGCCAGCACCCGCGCCACATCCAGCGCGACATTGCCGACCCCGAGCACCGCGACCTTTTCCGCCTCCAGCGGCCAGGTCCGCGGCACATCCGGATGCCCGTCGTACCAGGACACGAAGTCCGCCGCACCGTATGACCCGTCCAGGTCGACCCCCGGAACATCCAGTGCGCGATCGGCATTCGCCCCGGTGGAGAAGATGACCGCGTCGTAGAACTGACGCAGATCCTCCAGGGTGATGTCCACCCCGTAGTCGATATTGCCGAGCAGCCGCACCTGCTCCTTGTCGAGCACTTTGTGCAAGGCGGTGATGATCCCCTTGATCCGCGGGTGATCCGGCGCGACGCCGTACCGGATCAGCCCGAACGGCGCGGGCATCCGCTCGTAGAGGTCGATGCTCACCCCGTCGAACCCGGCGTGCCCATCGGATTTCATCAACGCGTCGGCGGCGTAGATCCCGGCCGGTCCCGCCCCCACGATCGCAATGCGTAGTGGGCGGATCGTTGCACTCTGTTCGGTAATCATGGTTCCCTTCACGACTTTTCGGTCACCGACAGGCGCCGCGACCGCCGGTTGTTCACGCGTCGATCTCGGCCGCCGCGATCCGCGAGCGGTAGAGGGTGCGGCTGAGCACCGCGTAGACGGTGGCCGCGACGGCCGGCCCGGCCAGCGCCGACAGGTCCGCGCCGCCCATGGCCGAGGCCACCGGCCCCTCCCACGAGGTGGTGTGGATGCACAGCCCCGCCGAGACGCCGCCGGCGATGATGGCCGTGACACCGGCGAGGTTGAAGCCCGCCGTGTACCACTGCGCGCTGCCGGGGTGTTCGTCGTTGAGCGACACCCCGTCATACCGGTTGCGGCGCAACACGATATCGGTCACGTAGATGGCGACCAGCGGGCCCAGCACCACGACGGTGAGTTCCAGCCACCGGCTCAGGGTCGCGAGGAAGTCCTCGGCGACGAACAGCGCGTAGAAGGTGATCGCGCCGCCGAGCACGCCGTCGATGAACACGGTCTGCGAGCGCCGCATCTTCACGCCGAGCCCCTGCAGGCACAGGCCGGACGAGTAGGTGGTGAGCACATTGGTGGTGATCGCGCCGACGACGATCACGGCCAGGAACACCGGGTAGAACCACCCGGGCAGGATGCCCTTCAACGAGGTCTGGGGATCGGTCATGTCGACGCTGGTCCCGGCGACGACGCCGATGACGCCCAGCGCGACCGCGGGCACGAAACCGCCCAGCGCGGTCCACCCCATCACCGCGCGCTTCGACACCGATTCGGGCAGGTAGCGCGCGTAGTCCGCGCCGACGGTCCACGACAGCGGCGCCGACGCGACCAGCGCGATCCCGACCAGCAGCGCCGACCACAGCGAGGACCCCGTGAGCGGCTGCGCGGGAACGTAATCGAACTTGGCGTGGCCGAACACGAAGACGCCCAGCAGCACACAGCAGAGCACCAGGGCCGCGGTGAAGAACGGGCTCAACCGCACGATCGTCGCGTGACCGTAGATGCTGATCGTGAAGGTCGCGACCGCCATGACCGCGACGATCACCAGCTTCACCGGCGTCGACACCGTCACGCCCAGGTGCCCGGCCAGCGCGAACGCCGCCAGCGAACCGAACGACAGGTTGATCGCCTCGTAGGAGATGGCGATCAACCAGTTGAGCCCCGCGCCGAACAGCCGGTTGCCGCGAATGCCGAACATGGAGCGCATGATCACCACGCTGGGCGTGCCCGCCGCCGGCCCGCTGACCGCGAGCGCGCCGACACCGAGCCAGAACAGGTTGCCCAGCACCACGACCGCCAGCGCCTGCCACAGCGACAGGCCGAGCAGCAGCGCCGTGCCGCCCAGCACGATGTAGATGTAGGCGACATTGGACGCCGCCCAGATGGTGAACAGCTCACGCGGCGTGCCGCGGCGCTCCTGCGGGGGGACGAAGTCGATGCCGCGAACCTCGATGTGCCCGAACGCATCCCCCGATGGTTCCGGTGCCGGTTCCCTGGTCGTGATGTCCTCTTGCTGACTGGTCACCGCGCGCCTCCGAATACCTTGTGCAGCTTCCGTATCCGACGTGTCCACGACACGTCCGCGGCGAAACTATCGCCGCGAGCGTCATCGCCCGGTCATCGCCGGGACATCAGGAAGCATTCGCGCAGGTCAGAGCGGTACGCGTGCGATCGTCACGCGTTGATCAGAGTGTTTGCCCACGGGTAGCGTTGGGCCGCAACGAGTTCGGTGAGTTCGCCGCCGGTGTGGTCACCGGGGCGGGGTGAGTGCTTTGCGGAGAAGGTCGGCCAGTTGCTGTTGTTCGTCGGGGGTCAGATTGGCGACCGCGCGGCGGGGGAAGTCGAAGGAGTCCTCGAACGCGTCGTTGACGGCTTCGCCCTCGGGGGTGCGCTGGATGCGCCGGAAGCGCCGGTCGGCGGGGTCGGGTTGGCGCAGGACCAGGGAGCGGGCCTCGAGCCGGGTGACGATCTGGGTGATGTTGGAGGCGTCGCAGCCGAGTTCCTCGGCCAGTTCGCCCATCCCGCGGGGTGTGCCGACCCGGCCGAGCACGCAGGCATGGGCCATGCTCATGCCCTGGTCACGGGCGGCATCCTCGAAGGCGTGGTTGTAGGCGTCCACGAATTCGAACATCACGCGCTCGACGTCGGTGGATGTGCTCACGGGACCTGCCGGTACTGCCATGCAGAAAATTCTAAGCCAAGACTTGACGAAGGTACTTGATTGGATAAATCACATGTGCCAGCATGGTGCTTGATCCAATCAAGTAACTGCGCGCACCAGTCCGGCGCGCGACTCGATCCAGCAAGGAGTACAAGGTGAGCACTCTGTTCGAGCAGGTCTCGATCGGCCGGTTGCAGCTGCCGAGCCGTCTGGTGATGGCGCCGATGACCCGCAACCGGGCCACCCTGGATGGGCTCGTCACCGAGCTCACCGCGGAGTACTACACGCAGCGCGCGAATGCCGGCCTGATCATCAGCGAGAGCATCCAGCCCAGCGTCATCGGCCAGGGCTACTTCCTGACCCCGGGCCTGCACAACGAGGCCCAGACCGAGGCCTGGCGCCAGGTCACCGACGCCGTGCACCAGGCGGGCGGCCGCATCATCGCGCAGCTGACCCACTGCGGCCGCATCGGCCACCCCATGCTGTACCCGGACAACGCGCTGCCGCTGGCCCCGTCCGCGGTGGTCTCCGGTGAGCAGCTGTTCACCCCCAACGGCATGATCGACCACCCGGAGCCCCGGGAGATGACCGCCGAGGACATCACCACCACCATCGCCGACTTCGTGGCCGCCGCGCGCAACGCCATCGCCGCCGGCTTCGACGGTGTCGAGGTCCACGGTGCGAACGGCTATCTGCTGCACCAGTTCCTGGCCGACAACACCAACCTGCGCACCGACAACTACGGCGGCTCGATCGCCAACCGCATCCGCTTCGTCACCGAGGTAGTGGCCGCGGTCGCCGAGGCCATCGGCGCCGACCGCACCGGTATCCGGCTCTCGCCCGGCAACCCGTTCAACCACATCGTCGAGGCCGACCCGGCCCCGCTGTACGTCGAGCTGCTCACCAAGCTGTCCGACCTGGACATCGCCTACGTGCACATCATGGAGGGCGGCGACCGCGAGCTGACCACCAAGCTGCGCGCGGCCTTCTCCAACAGCATCATCCTCAACCCGCACGCCACCCCCGAGGCCTTCCCCGCGACGGTCGACGCCGCCAAGGAAGCGCTGGAATCCGGTGTGGCGGACGCCGTCGCGCTGGCCACCCTGTGGCTGGCCAACCCCGACCTGGACGCCCGCATCAAGGCCGGCGGCCCCTTCAACACCCCCGACGAGGCCACCTTCTACGGCGGCGACCACGTCGGCTACACCGACTACCCGACCCTGGGCTGAGTCACCTTCTAACTGAATTCGCGACGGCCGCCCCGATTTCCGATCCCGGCCGGGACGGAATCGGGGCGGCCGTGCGCCCGGACCATATCCGCCGATCCCCTGAGAAGAGGAGCACTGAAGATGAAGGCACTCGTCCACGACCAGGCCGTCCCGCACATGCTGCGCCTGGGCGACGCGCCCGCCC
Organism: Nocardia sp. NPDC059764; assembly: GCF_042732555.1. Taxonomy (NCBI): domain Bacteria; kingdom Bacillati; phylum Actinomycetota; class Actinomycetes; order Mycobacteriales; family Nocardiaceae; genus Nocardia; species Nocardia sp. NPDC059764. Next base: position 6,877 of record NZ_JBHWHH010000203.1, on the reverse strand, counting down.
CGACGCCGGGACCGTCGCAGGCGCTGATCGACGTCGCCGCGTTCTCGTTCAACTTCGGGGAGGTCGCCTTCCGGGTCCCCGACCTGCCGACCGGCACCATTCCGGGCTGGGACGCCGCCGGCACCGTCGTCGTCCCCGCGGCCGACGGCTCCGGTCCGCCCGCGGGCAGCCGCGTGGTGACCTTCGGCTGGGGCGGGGCATGGGCCGAGCAGCGCGCGGTCGACACCGCGGAGCTGGCCCTGGTGCCCGACACCCTGGATCTCGGTGCGACAGCGGCGCTTCCGGTCGCCGCGGTCACCGCCCTGCAGGCGATCCGGCGGCTCGGTGACATCGCCGGACGCCGGGTGCTGGTGACCGGCGCGTCCGGTGGCGTGGGACGGTTCGCGGTGCAGCTCGCGCATCTGGCCGGTGCGGAAGTCGTTGCCTCGGTGGGCAGTCCGGCCCGCGGCGCGGGTCTGGCCGAGCTGGGCGCGAGTGAGGTGATCCTCGGTCCCGCGGCCCTGCGCGGCCGGGTCTTCGGCGCGATCGACAATGTCGGCGGCCAGCAGCTGGCCGACGCCTATCTGCGGCTGGAGACCGGCGGCACGGTGGTGGCGGTCGGCAAGGCCTCCAAGCAGCCGACCCTCATCGACTTCGAGGAGGCGCGCATCCGGGTCGATCGCGCGCGGATCGAGACCTTCGTCATCGGCACCCCGCTCGGCGGCGAGCTCGCCGAACTGGTCGGCCTGGCCGAGCGCGGGACGCTGGATCTGGCCATCGGCTGGCGCGGTGACTGGACCGACTACCTGCGCGCCGCCGACGCCCTGGTGAGCCGCCGTGTCCCCGGCAAGGCGGTGCTCGACGTGCGCCGCGCGGACTGAGCCGGACCCTCGAAAAGCCGCTCGTACCAGCACTATTCGTGCCCAGTGTCTCGACGATGACCGATCGGTGAGCCGCCCGTGGATACGTTCACCCCGTGGCCGCGCGCGAACGGGCGGAGAGCCACTGGCACGAGCGGTACGAGCAGAGGAGACAGGCCATGACCACCCGAGAGAACCGCGCCGTCGTATTGGGGGGTGGGCTCGCCGGTTTGTTCGCCACCCGCGTGCTCGCCGAGAAGTACGAGCGGGTAACCCTTGTCGACCGGGACCACCTGACCGGTCCGAACCTGCTGCGGCGCGGCCTGCCGCAGGGCCACCACCTGCACGGTCTGCTCTCGCGCGGCCAGCAGATCGCCGAGGAGCTGTTCCCCGGCCTGACCGACAAGATGGTCGCCGACGGCGCGGCCATCGGTGACGCGTCCAAGGACGTGCGCTGGATCATCAACGGCAAGAAGCTGGTTCAGGTCGACTCGGGCCTGGTCTGCCTGACCGCCAGCCGCCCGTTCTTCGAGGGCCACATCCGTGAGCGGGTGCTGGCGCTGCCGAACGTGGAGTTGGCCGAGCAGTCCGACATCAGCCGCCTCGAGGTGGTCGAGGACGGCAAGCGGATCGCCGGTGTGTGGGTGTTCCCGGAGAACTCGCACGAGACCCTGATCCCCGCTGACCTGGTGGTGGACGCCTCGGGTCGCGGTTCGCGCGCCTCGGTGTGGCTCGACGACCTCGAGTTCGGCCGCGTCGAGGAGGAGAAGCACAAGATCGGCATGGGGTACGCCACCCGGTACTACCGCATCCCGGACGAGGCCTTCGGCGACGACATCTCGATCAACACCGTCGCCTCGGCCGGTGTGCCGCGCGGCTGCATCTGCCAGAAGATCGACGGCGGCCGTGCCATCGTGACCGCCTACGGCATCCTCGGCGACCACCCGCCGACCGATCCCGAGGGCTTCCTGGCCTTCATCAAGACCCTGGCCGCGCCGGACATCTACGAGACGCTGCAGCAGGCCGTGCCGCTCAACGACCCGGTCGCCTACAAGTTCCCCACCAACCTGCGCCGCCACTACCAGCGCATGACCGCCTTCCCGGCCGGCTTCCTGGTGATCGGTGACGCGGTGGCCAGCTTCAACCCCAGCTACGCGCAGGGCATGACGGTCGCCGCCATGGGTTCGGCAGTGCTGCGCAAGCACGTTCAGGCCGAGGGTGAGATCGACCCGCTGGCCTACTTCCGCGATCTGGCCGCCGAGGCCATCGACGGCTGCTGGGACATGGCGATCGGCGCCGACCTGAGCTACCCCGAGGTCCAGGGTGAGCGCACCCCGGAGATCCTCGAGGCGCACGCCTTCATCGCCAAGGTCCAGGACGCGGCCGCCCGCGACGGCGACGTGTCGCGCGCCTACCAGCGCGTCATCGGCTTGGCCGATCCCGCCACGGTGCTGCATGAGCCGGCCCTCGAAGCCAAGATCTTCGCGGAGTAGTCATGACAGTGGAACGAATCAGCCTGGGCGAGTTCACCTTCGACGTCGACGTCGCCGGTCCCGCCGACGGCCCCGCCGTGCTCCTGCTGCACGGCTTCCCGCACAGCCGCGAGTCCTGGAACGACGTGGCGCCCATCCTGCACGCGGCCGGGCTGCGCACCATCGCCCCGGATCAGCGCGGGTACTCCGACCGCGCGCGGCCGGCCGAGGTCGCCGACTACGCGCTGCCGAACCTGGTGGCCGACGCGCTCGGCATCCTGGACGCGCTGGGCGTCGAGTCCGCGCACGTGGTCGGTCACGACTGGGGCGCCGCGGTCGCGTGGTATCTCGGTGCGCGCCACCCGGATCGGGTGCGCAGCCTGGTCGCGCTGGCCATCCCGCACTTGGACGCCTACCAGCACGCCTACCGGGTCGACGAGGAGCAGCAGCACAGCTCGCAGTATGTCGAGTTCCTCATGTCGGCCGACTCGGGCGCGCAGTTCCTCGCCGACGACGCCGCCCAGCTGTGGGCGTGGTTCGCTCAGGCCGGGGAGGGCGTGCTGACCCCGGAACAGGTGAGCCGCTACGTCACCAAGCACAGCGACCCGGCCGTGCTCGAGGCCGCGCTGAACTGGTACCGCGCCAACAACCTGCTCGGTGAGCCGTTCGGCTTCGGCCCGGTGACCGTTCCGACGACCTTCGTCTGGAGCGTCACCGACACCGCCGTCAGCAAGCTCGCGGTCACCGAGACCGCCCAGCACGTGACCGGCCCGTACCGGCTGGTCACGCTGGAGAAGACCTCGCACTGGCAGCCGCAGCAGGCGCCGGAAACCGTTGCGGGAGAGATCTTGAACCTGGTGCGCGCCGGAGAGGTCCAGAGCCGATGACCACGATCGAGAACGCACAGGACTACGCCGAACCGTATCTGCTCGGGGTGCTGGCCACGGCCGGACTCGATGTCGAGTACACCCGCGGTGAGGCCGACACCCTGTACTACCGCAAGGACGGTCAGGAGACCGCCGTCCTCGACTTCGTCGGCGGTTACGGCTCGACGCTGCTCGGGCACAGCAATCCCGAGCTGATCGAGCACGCCCGCGAACTGCTGGCCGCGCAGACGCCGATCCACGCCCAGTTCTCGCGCCACTCGTACGCCAATCGCGTGGTGTCCCAGCTGAATTCGATCATCCGGCGGGAGCTGGACGACGACGAGAACTACTTCGCGATCTTCGCCAACAGCGGTGCGGAGGCCATCGAGGCCGCCATGAAGCACGCCGAGTTCGAACGTTTCGCGCGGATCGCCGGGCTGCGGGCCGAACTCGAGGCCAATGTCGAGGCCGCGCGCGCCGCCGTCGCGGACGGGCGGGCGTCGGGCGACATCGAGGCCCTGGTGGCCGCGGCGACCGCGCACAACGACGCGGTGTTCGCGAGCACGCCGCTGTTCCTGAGCCCCGTCGGATCCTTCCACGGCAAGCTCGCGGGCAGCGTCCAGCTCACCTACAACCCGATCTACCGGTCGGTGTTCTCGGCGCTGGCCGCTCAGGCCCGGTTCGTCCCGATGGACCAGCCCGGCGCGCTCGACGAGATCGTCGCCGCCGAGCGGCGCGACCTGCACGACCTGGAGATCGCCGACGGCCGGGTGCGGGTGGCGCCGCGGTCGTTCCCGGTGTTCTGCGCCCTGGTGCTGGAACCGATCCTGGGCGAGGGCGGCATCCACGAGGTGCCGGTGGAATTCGCCAAGGACGTCAACCGGGTCGCCGCCGACCTCGGCATCCCGGTGGTCGTCGACGAGATCCAGTCCGGCATGGGCCGGACCGGCGCGTTCCTGTCCAGCAGCCACCTGGGTCTGCGCGGCGACTACTACGCCATGGCCAAGAGCCTGGGCGGCGGCATCGCCAAAGCCGCGGTGCTGCTGGTGCGCGAGTCGCGGTACCTGCGCGACTTCGAGATGATGCACAGCTCGACCTTCGCCAAGGACAGCTTCTCCTGCCTGATGGCGGAGAAGGTGCTCGGCATGCTCGAGGCGAACGACGGCGAGGTGTATCGCACGGCGGCGCAACGGGGTTCGGAACTGCTGACCGCGCTGCGCGGGCTGCGGGATGAGTTCCCGACCGTGATCGCGGACGTGCGCGGCCGGGGCCTGATGGCAGGACTGGAGTTCGCGAACCTGGCCGAGGCGGACTCGCAGGTGCTGCGGGAACTCGACGGCAGTGGCTTCTTCGGCTACTACGTGTCGGGTTTCCTGTTGCGCGAGCACAACATTCGCACCTTCCCCACCTCGAGCGCGGTCTACACGCTGCGGTTCGAGCCGTCGGTCCACCTCACCACGTCCGACATCGAACGGCTGATCGTCGCCCTGCGCGACGTGTGCCTCGAGATTCGCGACGCGGAGGGCGCCCGCCTGGCGCCGATCGCCTGAACGGACAGAAGGAGAGACACCCCCATGAGCGAAACCTTCGACGTCGAACGGGTGACGGCGGACGACGAGCGCTACGGCGTGCTCGCGGCCAGCTTCAACGGCCGATGGAGTGGCGCGCCCGAGTACGTGCTGCTGCCCAAGACGGCCGACGAGGCCGTGGCGGCGGTGCAGCACGTGCTCGATCGAGGCGTGCGGTTCGCGCTGCAGAGCAGTGGCGCGTGCTACGAGGACCTGATCGTCAACCCCGACATCCAGGTCATCATCAGTGCGTCGCAACTGAATTCGGTCGAGTACGACGCCGAGCTGTCCGCGTTCGCGGTGGGCCCCGGCGTCAGCACCGCCGACCTGTACCAGAAGCTGTACGACGGCTGGCATGTCACCGTCCCGGCCGGGATCGGTCCGCCGGTCGCGCTGGGCGGGCAGATGACGAACGCGGGCTACGGTCCGCTGTCGCGTCAGTTCGGGCATCTCGTCGACTACCTCGAGGCCGTCGAGGTCGTCGTCGCGGACTCCGACGGCAAGGCCCGCAAGGTCGTGGCGACCCGGCGGGCCGACGACCCGAACCGGGACCTGTGGTGGGCCCACACCGGCGGCGGTGGCGGCACCTACGGGCTGGCCACCAAGTTCTGGCTGCGCGCGCCCGGCGCGACGGGCGCCGAACCGGCCGACCAGTTGCCCTCGGCTCCAAGGGAACTGATCGTCTCCGAGGTGGTCTGGTCCTGGGATCAGCTGACCGAGGACGCCTTCGGCAAGCTGCTCACCACCTTCACCGCCTGGCACGAGAAGCACGCGGGCGTCGACTCGCCGTACGTGAATCTGTTCAGCGCGCTCAAGCCGCGGCACATCTCGGCCGGTGAGTTCCTGATGTCCTCGCAGATCGACGCGGCCACCCCGGACGCCGACCGGCTGCTCGACGAGTTCCTGGCCGCCATGGCCGAGGGCGCCGGCATCACCTACCGGGTCGACGCGCGCAAGCGGGTCGAGTGGATCTCCCACGTCACCGCGTGGGCGGATCTGGGCGGCGACGGCTGGGAAGGCAAGGGGCGCTTCAAGGCCAAGTCGGCCTACCTGCGCACCGCGCTGCCCGCCGACCAGGTGGCGGCGCTGTATCGCAACCTCACCGATCCGGCGTTCGACAACCCCGCCACCCTGGTGGAGATCGCCGGGTACGGCGGCCACGTCAACACCGTCGAGGCCGCGGAAACCGCGTCCCCGCAGCGGGATTCGATCATCAAGATGCTCTACATCGTGATGTGGGCGACGCCGGAGGAGGACGCGGCCCAGCTGGCCTGGCTGCGCCGCTTCTACGCCGACGTCTACGCCGCGACCGGTGGCGTGCCGGGACGGGGCGGCGCCAACGACGGCGCGGTCCTGAACTACACCGACACCGATCCGCTGGACCCGGCGCTGCACACCGCGCCGATTCCGTGGCAGGAGCTGTACTTCGGCGCCGCCCTGCCGCGCCTGCGGGAGATCAAGGCGACGTGGGATCCGCGCGGCCACTTCACCCACGCCCTGGCCGTTCGCGGCGACAACTGATCGCACTACCGGATCACCCTGGAGGCATCCGATGACATCGCTCGAGAAGATCGAGTACTTCGACGACCGCTACCGCAAGGCCCGCGCCGGGCTGGGCGGCGCGCTGCCCGACGCCGACACCATCGGCGACTTCATGGGCGCGTGGTACAAGGCGGTCAACTCCGCCGACATCGACGCGCAGCTGGCCATGTGCACCGACGACATCCTGGTCGAGGACCCGGCCATGTTCGGCCGGTTCAGCAAGGGGCACGACGACTTCCGCCTCTTCGCCCAGATCACCTACAAGGCGTTCCCGGACATGCGGTTCGAGGCCACCGGCGCGCCGCTGGTGTCCCTGGACGGCAACCGCATCGTGGTGCCCTGGCACGGCACGGGCACCCTGTCCGGCGGCATCTCCGGCTGGCCGCCGGAGCACCCGGAGGAGCCGGTCGCGGCCACCGGGCGCACGTTCGATCTGGAGGGCATGGACACCTACGAGTTCCGTGACGGCCTGATCAGCTACTGGCGCATCAGCTACGACAACTTCGAGATGTCGCAGCAGCTGGGCCTGATGGGCTGACACTCCTCCTGATCGGTTCGCGCCGGGCGCCGGGTACCCCTCCCCGGTGCCC
>NZ_JBHWHH010000202.1:0-12226 GCF_042732555.1 Nocardia sp. NPDC059764 | reverse complement strand
GAGGCGGGCCTGGTGTTCTGTCAGGCGGGGAGGTCCATCCGGCCCTCGAACACCACGGTGTCGCGGCGGCGGCCGAACCGGGCGAAGGTGCGCTCGGTCATCACGTAGCGGCCGTCCTCGCGCACCAGAAGGACTGTGCTGCAGCGAGTTCCGTGTACCGGATGGTTGACGAAACGCGCGGAGGCCGAGCGTTCCGTCAGCCGGTCGAGGCCCGTGCGGGGCAGTTCGGCGGCGGGGGCCGCGGTGCGGTCGGCCAGCACCCCGAGATAGCCCGCGACATCGCCCGGCGGCACCGCGGCCAGCGCGCGCACGCCATTGCGGACCTTCGGCCACACGGGGGCGTCGGTGTCGGTGGCGACCGCGCCGTCCGGTGTCAGCGAACCGACCAGTGCGTTGTTGGAGACGCCGTGGAAACCGGGCGGCAGTTCCCGGGGGCCGCCCTCGCTCCGATTGCTGTGCCACCACAGCGTTTCCAGATCCGAGACCAGCAGATTGAAGCCGTTGTAGTCGTCGGGGGCGGCGGCGTTGCCGCGCACGAACTTCTCCGGAACCACGTCGCCGCGCAGGAAGTCCATCAGCAGCGCGCCGCGGGAGCGGACGTCGGTGCGGAACTCGCCGGGTAGTCGCACATTGGTGACCGTGGCGAAGCGGTGCCGGTCGGGCAGCACGCCCAGCCAGGTGCCGGGCACCGGGCCGGTCGCACCCTGATCCCGGCCCGCGAGCAGGCCCGGCACCTCGTCCCAACGGCGCAGTGATTCCGTTGGGCGGGTGAAGAACTCGTCCCGATTGGCGGCCAGGATCAACCGGTAGTCCGGATGGGCCCGCCAGCCGAGCAACGCCAAACACATAGGCTCTATTATCTGCCCTCCGCTTCGCTCCGGGCGGGTTCGCGGCCCCCGGGGTCTCGTTCTTCCTTCCCTCCGCTCCCCCGCTTCGCTCCTCCGCTCCACTCAGTCCAGAACGAGACGGGCCGCGAACATCCAGTGCTCTGCACGCACTTGTGATGGTGGGGTTGAGGGGGTTCTCACCCAGGAATGCGAAAAGGCCGGTAGCGGTTGAGCTACCGGCCTTTCCGAGGATGCTGTGCCTAGCTGGTGCGCACCCGCAGACCCGGGTTGTCGGAGAGCACCGTGCTGATCGGCTGCGCGAACAGCTGCGGGGTGTTGCCGGTGATCAGACCGATCAGGTTCGGGATCTCGCAGATCGGGTAGTCGGCGACCGAGGAGGCGCTGGAGATGCCCAGGGCCAGGGTGCCGGTCACCAGCGGGCCGCCCGAATCACCGGGCAGGGCGCAGATATTCGACGAGAACGACTGGGTCAGCAGGCGGTCGCCGACCTGGACGGTCTGGTCGACGGCGTTCACCACGCCGCAGCTGAAGCCGGCGCGCGCGCCCGACTTGCAAACCGGAGCGCCCACCACCGGGACGGCCACACCGGTGACGGTGATCGGGGCCGCGTTCGGGACGCTCACCAGCGGGTTGGAGAAGCTGTCCCGGAACTGGTCGTTGATGCCGACGATCGAGTAGTCCTGGTTGCCCAGCACCGACTTCTGGAACGAGCCCATCTGCGGGCCGCGGCTCTCGCCGACCAGCTGGAACACGCCGGGGGAGTTGGCGCCGCCGGTGGCGGGGATGTTCGGGTTGCAGTGGCCCGCGGTGATGTTCACGACATTGCCGTTGCCGTCCACGCCGTTGAAGCCCAGCGAGCAGCGCAGCGACATGCGGCCGGCCACCGAGGCGAAGGCGTCACCGGCGGCCATGGCGCGCGGGCCGGCTCCGGCGATCTCCGCGGCCTTCGGGACGTCCTGCCCCTCGCCGCCGACCGGCGGGGCGGCCATGACGATGACGCGCGCCGGGTCGACGAAACCGGGCAGCGGAAGGCCGGCCTTGTCCACGCGGACCGCGATGCTGTTGTTCAGGGTGTCGACGGCCACGCCACGGATCGACTTGGACACCGACTCCGGCTGGTCCTTGAGCCACTGCTGGAAGGCGTTCTTCTCGCCGCGCAGGGTGGTCTCGCTCTTGGAGACGTCCTTGGCGGTGAAACCGGCGTCCTGCACGGCCTTGCGGGCCTGCTCGTGCGCGTCGCCGGGGGCGAGCGCCACGATCGCCTTGCCGGTCTCGTCCAGCCAGGCGCCACCGAAGACATCCGGGAACTGGCGCTGCGCGGTGGTGGCGAAGGTGGCCACCTTCTGCGCGACGTCGGCGCGGTTCAGGTAGTCCTGCGAGGAGATCTTGAGGTCGCGGGTGATCGCGTTGATCAGCTCGGCCGGCAGGTTCGGGGTCGCGGGGGTCTCGGGCTCCGCGTGCGCGCTCGCCGCCAAGGGTCCGGCGACGAGAATCGCGGTGGCCGCGATCGCCGCAGTTCGGACGAGGGACCGCGGGCGTCGGCCCGCGGCAGGCATGGAGGCGCGCATACGTGGCAGGAGCATGGCCCCGACTATATGGTGTCCGGCCCGTTATGCCTACTTATTGCCAGATGACGTTTCGGTATTCGCAGAGCAAACGGCAGGCATGGGAGATTGACCCTCCAATGCGAGGGATGTCCGATTTTCGCGGCCCGTCGCACCGGGCCGCGAATCCGTCACTCGGCGGGAATCACGCACGGAGTGAATCACTCACGTGTGCGAGCGAGTCCGCACCTGAATTCCACTGCCGACGCCGCCGCCCGAATTGGCGTCGATTTCGTTCAGAATCGGGCGCAGCGGGATGCCCAGCGACGCGGTGCCGCCGTACTGCGCGAGCTGCGTGTTGGCCTCGTTGCAGTTCGGTGCGTCCGCCGCGTTGGAACCGCTGGTGATGCCCAGCGCGAGGGTGCCGGTGACGATGGCGCCGCCGCTGTCCCCGCCCAGGGTGCAGGCGCTGGAGGCGAAGCCGCGGATCGTCTTCGAATTGCCCTCGGTGGTGTAGAGCTGGGTCTCGACCCGGTCCGCCACCACGAAACCGCAGGTGAACGTGGACGACTGGCCCGACTTGCAGACCGGCGCGCCCGTGATCGGGTCGGCCACACCGGTAATGGTGAGGGTGGTGCCGTTGGCGCCGCGCACCGACGGCTGATCCATGCCCGCCTTCACCGCGTCGTCATTGAGCTTGATGACCGAATAGTCCAGTGCGCTGCTGCCGCCCAGGTTCGAGGTGACGAAAGTGCCGACCTTCGGACTGGACAACAAGTTTTTGACATTCGGCAGGTACACCTCGGCGCCGGTGCCCTTGTCGACATTCGGATTGCAATGCCCCGCGCTGATGTTCAGCGCATTGCCCGCGGAATCGACGCTGTTGAATCCGAACGAGCACACATCCACCCCGTGCAGCGAGGTGTCGAGCGGAGTCGGCGCGGTGATGTAGGTGTCGCCGCCCATCGGCCGCCGCTCCACCGGGCCGCCGGAGTTCGGCGACAGGATCACCTTGATATTGGCGATCAGGGTGGGCAGGTTCAGCAAATGGCCGCCGGGGGTGTTGGCGACGCTGAGTACCAGCTGGCTGTTGAGGAAGTCGATGGCCACCGAATTGATCGCGCCCGAGATCTCCCGTGGCAGCGTGGTGATCCACTGGTTCAGCTGATCGACAGAGTTCTCCAGGCCGTCCGCGCTGATCGGGGCCAGCCGGGTCTGGTACCCGGCGGCCGCGGCGACCTTGGCGGCGTCGAGGGAGGTGACGGCCAGCACCGGCTTGCCGTCGGTCCCGATCCAGGCGCCCGCGAAATCGTCGGGGCGCTGGGTGCGGAATTCGCTGGCGTAGTCCCGCAACTGCTGGGCCTTGGCCGCGCGGTCCAGGTATTCGGCCGGAGTCATTTTCAGATCGCGCTGGATGGCGGTCACCAGTTCGGCCGGAAGGCTCTCGGCGGCAAGCTGATCCGGGGAGACCGGGTCGGCTGTGGCGCTGCTCAGAAGGGGCCCGAGGAGAACGGTCGAGGCAACGGCGACGGTGGCTGCTCGGACCGTGGCGCGGCGCGCCATGAACTTGCGCATGGAGTCCCTTCGTAGTGCACCAGCAGACCGGCTTCGGCGGGGAAAGGTTCCGGGCTACCTTCCGGAAGGTCGGTCAGCGCACCACTTTAGGGCACAAACCTCGGATGGTCGCTACGAAATCAACGCTGACTCTGTCCCCACGGGTCCTGCAGCACCGGAGCCGGCGGCAGGCCGAATGTCGGTACCGGCGGGTTCTGATAAATCGGCGGATACGGGCGGGTGGTGGTGGGCGGCACCGTGGTCGCCGGAACCGGGGGCAGGGTGGTCGTCGGCTCCGGAGTGGTGGTCGGCGGCGGCGTCGTGGTCGGCGCCTCGGAGGTGACCGGGGCGTCGGCCGGATCGACCGGCGCGGCCGCGGTGGGATGCAGCGAACCGGTGGGCGGTAGCAGCGGCGGGGCCACCCCCGCGGTGGCGTCCGGTTCGTTGCGGACCTCGCCGCGCGGCGGGCCGGGGGTGGAGTCGTCCTGGCGCAACACCGCCGCCACTCCGACGCCACCGAGCAGCAAACCGATCAGCGCGGCCGCCCCGGCGATGATGTACGGGCCCCGGGAGGCGCGCGGCGCGTGTGTGACCGCGGCCGCCGGAATCGATCGGGTGACCACCGGCTCGGCGGCGGTGGCGGCCGGAACCGCCGCGACCGCGGCCGAATAGGCCTGCGCCAGCGGCTCGGACGACTTCAGCGCGGGCAGCACATCGGTGACGTCGGCGGCGTTCACGGCGGACGCGGTGGCATCGGGCGGGGTCAGCCCGGCCGGAGTGGACAGCACCGCCGCCAGGGCCGCACGGGCCGCGTTGTAGGCGAGGGTCTTGCCGGTCTCCGCGTCCGCCTGCGGTAGGTCGCGCTCACTGACCAGCACCACCGACTTCAGGCCCAGGTAGTCCAGGGCCTCACGCAGCGAACGCACGTGCGGGTCGGTCCAGCCGGTCGGGTGCGCGAGATAGAACTCGGCGGGCCCGTTGAGATGTTCGGCGGCCTGACTGATCAGGCAGAACACCGCGGTGGCCATCAGGTCCTCGGCCCGGTACGCCTCACCGTCGTCCACCGCCAGCCCCGCCGGGTCGCCGACCGCGCCGACGAAGCCGCGAATGGAATGCGAATAGCCCTCCGGCGCGTCCCCGCCCAGCACGGCGTCCCCGTCGTCGGACATGTGCAGCACCGATTCACGCACGGTGTAGTGCACCGGGAGCGTGGCGTCGTCGCCGGTCACCACGGCTACGACGGATTCGTCGTCCGCGATCCGCAGGCCCACGCCAGTGGCCATCCTCGTTACCTCACTCGGTGCGTCCGGTCTCTCCGCGCCCGGATCAGACCAGGAGTGAACCGTGACCCATGGCGCGGAGCATTGACAATAACTCCGAACGCGACCCCGCACCGATTCGACGTCTCATCCGGGCCACGTGATGTTCCACGGTTTTGGCCGAGATGTAGAGCCGGGCCCCGATCTCCCGGTACGTCAAACCCAGGAGCACCAGTTCGGCCACCTCGCGTTCGCGTTCGCTCAGCACGGTATCGGTGACCGGTTCCGGGCGTGCCTGCGGGGCCGCGGGCTCGGGCACCCGGACCGGGAACTCCGGCGGCCGGGACTGCGCGCGCACCGTGCGGGCCAGCTTCAGCAGGGCGGTCGCGGTGGCGGCGTCGCTCGCCGCCAGCGCGGCCTCACTGGCCAACCGGGCCGCGTCCCAGCGCAGGCCGAGCCCGGCCAGTCGCGCCACCGCGCCCTCGACCCGATCCCGCACCACCTGTCCGCGCAGCACCAGCACCCAGGTCCGGCCCGCGTCGGCCAGCACGGCGGCCTGCGGATCGCCCGCCGAGGCGGCCGTCTTCAGCCGATGGGCGTGCGGCAGCAGGGCTTCCGGGCTCTCCTGAGCGATGGCGGCCTGAATCGCGTACCAGTGGAAGGCATTCGACCAGACCGGCGGTTCGCCGAGGCGGCGCAGCAGTTCGTCGGCGCCGGTCACCAGTGCCGTCATCCGGGCCTCGTCGCGCAGACGGATTCCGGCCAGCCACAGTTCGCCGATGGGCAGCAGCGCCAGCAGGTCCGCCCCGACCTCGTCGAACAGCGGGTAGGCCTGCTGCCAGGCCAGGGCCAGCGCGGCATGGTCGCCGCTGCGGCGGGCCAGGCCGACGATCACGCCGTGCGCGAGCAGGCGATCACGCGGATCCAGTTCCGCCACCGGCACTTCCGACATCAGGGCGGCGGCCGACTGCTCGTCGCCGCCCAGCATGGCCACCCAGGCCCCGAGCACCAGGCTCTGCGGTGTGGGGGCCGCGCCGCGCAGGGCGTCGGCGGCGCGGCGGGGGTCGCCCATGCTCAGGCACAGCAGCACCGCGATCGACACCGCCGAACACGGCAGGAACCGATCGCCGCCGTCGTCGGCCGGCGCCGGCCCTGAGTGCGCCGCGTGGATCAGCGCCGACGCCGCCGAGACGGCCGCGCCGCGGCGGGCCTGCGCCGGATTGGCGAAACGCTGCCCGGCGAGGGTCGCCGGGGGAACGGCTCGCATCTCCGCGGTGAAACCGGTCGGGGCCGTGACGGTGCCGAAGCTGTTCGGCTGGCCCGCAGCGGATCTCACCGGCACGCCGGGATTCGCGGGCGGAGTCCGGTCGCTGGTGGCCGGCCGGACCACGCCGCCGGGTGCGGTGACACGGGCGGTCGGGGTGTTGAAGGCGCCGGATGCCGCTGGGCGTTCGGCACCGGACTGTCCGTTGCCGTAAGTCCGTGCGGGAGCGTTCTGTTCGTTGCCGTTATGACCGCCGAAGGTTCCGGAGGCGCCGTTGTGCGTCGCACCCGGACGCTGTGCCGCGGGTGTTCCGGTGGCTCCGATCGAATCGGACAGGGCGTGCGCGATCGACGCCGCCCGCGAGGTGGCCTCGGTGGGCGGCCACTGCCCGGCATTGACCGAGAGCGCCTGCGCGCCACGAACATCGCCGGCCAGGCACAGCACGGTCGCCGCGACCGCCCAGTCCGCGCCCACCCGGGCGGGACCGAGCCAGGTGTAGAGCTGCGCCGCCCGGTCGGCCAGGCCGCGCCGGGTCCAGACGCCCGCGCAGATGCGGACCGCGACGGCGAGATCGGCGAGCGGAATCGACGGATTCGCCAGGCTGGGTTCGGCCAGGCGCAGGGCGGTGTCGCCGTCCCCGCTGCGCGCGGCCGCGTCTGCCCAGCGCACCGCCAGCCCTTCCGGATCCGCACCGGCGGCGGCCGCGGACGCGTAGTAGCGCACCGCCTCGTCGCCCGCGCGTTCGGCTGCGGCGCACAGGAATCCGGCCAGCCGCTCGTCCCGGACGCCCGATTCGGCGAGCAGCAGCGCGGTGTGGTCGCGCAGCAGTCCGGCGTCCAGGCGGGCGTGCAGCAGGCGGCGGGCGACGGTCAGGAAGCGGCGGTCGCCGACCAGGGTGCGCAGCGGCGCGACCGCGGGGGTCAACAGCAGGTCGGCATCGGTGACCAGGGCGCTGCCCCGGGCCCGGTCCACCAGGCTCTGGGCGTCGGCGGGGGAGAGGTCGAGGACCTCGGTCAGTTCGCCGGTGTCCAGGCCCGCACCGATAGCGGCCACCACCAGGGCGTCGAGCAGGTCCGGATCGGAGTCGTCGAGCCGGGTCCGAGCCCACGCGGTCACCGCTTGATCGACGGCCGTCACGCCCGCGTCCAGGCGGGTCGCGCAGGCCGCGGTCAGGGCGGCCACCACGCCGCCGTGGATGCCGCCGGTCTGGCGATGGATGTGCTGGCCCAGGCCGCGCGGCACCATCATGCCCAATTCCCGTGCGAACGGGGCGATCTCGGTCGCGCCCAGGGCGCGCAGATCGATCACGCGGCCGCGGCGGGCCACCAGATCGGTGAGCCCGCGCAGCCGGGCGTCGTGCGGCCGCGAGCGTAGTGCGATGACGACCGGGTACTCCCCGGATTCGGCTGCGGCGCAGAGCAGATCGAACTCGGCCGCGCCGAGGGTGTGTGCGTCGTCGACGACCAGGGCGGTCCGGGGGCGGCCGGTCTCCGCGCCGCCGGGACGCGGGGCCTGCGCCGGATGGTCGGTGAGCGTGACGCCGCGGGCGCGCAGCCGCGCCCGGATCGCGCCCAGCAGGGTGGACTTACCGGTGCCGGAACGGCCGCGGATGAGGTACAGCACCGCACCGGAATCGCCGGAATCCAAGTCCCGGAATATCTCTCGCGCGCCCGGAAGTGAATCGAGCGCGACTGGGGTAACGCCTGTCACGAGGAACCAACTCTCAGCCGTGCGTACCGGGAATATTCCCGAGTCCGTCGACGGCGTTGTTCAAGGCTCCCGTCGGGAGCTGGGGCGCCGGCACCTGCACGGGGGCGGGCACGGGAGGCTGCGGCAACTGCATGGTCTGCACCGGCGGCTGCTGCTGCGCCGGGGCGGGCTGCGGCTGGGTCTGCGGCGCGGGTTGCGGCTGCGCCTGCTGGGTCTGCGGCGACTGCTCCGGCACCGGATTCTGTTGCTGGGCAGGGGCATCCGACTGGCCGCCCGGGGCCGGAGCGTCCACGGGGGCGCCGGAGGCCGGTGTGCCGGGCTGGGTGGCGCCGGGCTGCTGCGGCGAGTTCACCGCGGCGATCGGACTGCCCGGCACGGCCGCGGCGGGCGTGCTGGAGGGAGTGACCCCGCCGTTCGGCGCGGCCTTGTCCAGGGCTACCGCGGAGGTCGAAGGGGTCGGCGTCCCCGCGGGATTCGCGGGGGTGGACCGATCGCCGGTGCCCATGGCCAGCGTGCCGGTCGCCACCGCGGCCACCGCGATGGCGGCCGCGCCGAACACGGCCAGCCGCTTCCAGTGCCGGAACCCGCTCCGGGGCTCCTCGACGGGCAGTTCGGGCAGCAGCGGAATACGCGGAGCGGCTACGGGTGCCGTCGTCTTCTCGGGTTCGGCGGTCGCCGGCAGGGCGGCGTCGGCGGGTTCGGGTGCGGAGCCGCCGCCGATGCGGCGGGGCACGGCCGCGGTGGTCCGGGGCGGAACGAGCGTGCTGCCGGCGTCGGCCTCGGCGTAGGTCGGGCCGCCGATCGCGATGGCCGGGTGGGCCTCGGTCTCGGTGATGTCGGCGAGCAGGTCGGCGGCCAGCAGGGCCGCGCCGTGCGCGCTCAGGTGGGCCGGATCGGCGGCGGCCGCGACCGGGACGCCGAACTCGGTGGACAGCAGCTCGGTTACCAGCGGGATGCTCGCGCCGCCGCCGGTGAGCAGGAAGCCGTCCAGATCGGCGGCGCTCAGCCCCGCGCGCCGCAGCGCCTCGCGGACCAGGTCGGTCGAACCGAGGAGCGGACCCCGCAGCAGCTCCTCGATATCGTCGCGAACCAGTCGCACCTCGGCGACGCCGAGCATGGGCAAACGCACCGGCACCATGGTGGCGGTATTTGTGGAGAGAGTTTCTTTCGCAATTTTGCAGCGTTCCCGGAGCGCCGCCAATTCTTGTTCCACTACCGGGTCGAAAGGATCGAAATCTTTTTCGCCGACCGCATACGCGAGCACATATCTCATCGTCAGCAGATCGAATTCCGAACCCGCCACCGCGGTGCTGCGGACCGGTTCGCCGAGCAGGCCCGACATGGCGCCCGTGCGGGCCACCGAGACGGTCAGTCCGGTGGCTCCGAGGTCGTACACCACCATCGCGCCGTCACGGCTGGAGCCGTGCACGTCCTCCAGCCAGCGCATGGCCGCGGCCGGTTCCGGGACCAGGGCGACCTCGCCCAGTCCGGCCTCGTCCAGCGCGGTCCGCTGCGTTTCCACGGTGTGCTGCGACCACCAGGCCGGGTAGCAGGCGACCGAGGCGCCCGCCGGGCCCATGTCCGTCACCACGCGGCCGATGGCGGTCGCCACCAGGTCCGCGGCGCGGACGACGGAGCCGTCGCGGGTGCGGATGTCCACGGGATCCCCGACCCGGGACAGGAAACTCTCCGGAACCTCCGTCTCCGAGCCCAGCGTGCTGGGCCGGGTATGGAGCTTGTGTTGTCCCCCCGAAGTTGTCACGGCAACCGTGTTCGACGACCCGACCGTGATGCCGAGCGCCAGCCCCTGACTCATTCGAGTTCCCCTGTCATTACCGGACACGCGGTGGGTGTTGCGCGTGCCGCTCGAAAGCTCTTGGTCCGATATGTCTGAAACCCTCTGTTAGGCCGGGCGGCCCACCGAGCCTGTCGGTTGCTGGGGGGTCCTCGTTACCGATTCCCCAGCAGGTTTGGGGAAATTCCCCTAATGTTCTCCGGACCCCCAAGGTGATCGATGGGGAAACCGGGGGACTTCACCCCTTACGCGTAACAACTCGTCTTCCTAACGTGAAAGTCAATTCGAGCAGTGCGGGTCAACGGGGCCCGCCCCACCAGGGAGACGATTCATCATGAGCCCCAACGCAATTCTCGAGTTCATCCTCAACCTGCTGCGCGACCACGAGGCCGCCGTCAGCTACTGCACCAATCCGGGCGCGGCGCTCGCCGCCGCCGGCCTGGACAACGTGACCCCGGAGGACATCGCGGCCGTGGCGCCGCTGGTGGCGGAATCCGCGCTGGTTGCCGGAGGTTCGCAGCTGTCGAGCATCATCGCCGCGGGCGGGGCCACCGGCCTCGGCGCCGACACCGGTCTGGACGCCGGACTCGGCGCGGACGCGGGCCTCGGTGCGAACGCCGGCGTGGGCGCGGCCACCGGAGTCGGCGCGAACGTCGGCGCTGGTCTCGTCGACAACGCGGCCCTGAACCTCGG
Organism: Nocardia sp. NPDC059764; assembly: GCF_042732555.1. NCBI lineage: Bacteria > Bacillati > Actinomycetota > Actinomycetes > Mycobacteriales > Nocardiaceae > Nocardia > Nocardia sp. NPDC059764. Next base: position 1,559 of record NZ_JBHWHH010000202.1, on the reverse strand, counting down.
AGCCGCCACCCTCGCCGCCACCCAGGTCAACCTCGGCACCGAGGTCGGCACCGGCCTGGAGCTGGGCCTCGCCGACAGCGTCGGCGCGGCCGTGGACGCGGCCGCCGGACTCGGCGCGGGCCTGACCGCCGGACTCGGCGGTGCGCTCGGCGTGGCCGCCGACGTCGCCACCGGTGTCGAAGCCAATCTGGGCGGCGTCCTCGGCGCCCAGGCCGCCGCCGACCTGACCTCCGCCCTCACCGGCGGCCTGACCGCGGGCGCGGGCCTGGAAACCGGCCTGCAGGGCGCGCTCGACGCGGTCGCCCACGGTGGCGCGGACCTCACCACCGGCCTGACCGGCGCGATCACCACCGCCGCCGACCTCCAGACCGGCCTCGGCGCGGGACTCTCCACCGCCATCAACGCCGCCACCAGCGCGGGCGCGGGCCTGCAGACCGGCCTGAACGGCGCCCTCAACACCGGCGTCGGCCTGGAGACCGGCCTCTCCGGCACCGCCGACGCTCTCCTCGGCGCGGGCACCCAGCTCGGCGCGGGCCTGGACACCGGCCTGCACGCGGGCGCGGCCCTCGGCACCCAGCTCGGCGCGGGCGTCGACACCGCTGTCGGCGCCGGCACCCAGCTGGGCGCGGGCCTGAACACCGGACTCCAGGCGGGCGCGGACCTCGGCACGCAACTGGGCGGCGGGCTCGGTGCGGGTCTGAACACCGCGGTCGGCGCGGGCACGCAGCTGGGCGCGGGTCTCGAGACCGGCCTGAACACGGGAGCGCAGCTGGGCACGGGTCTCGACGCCGGATTGCATACGGGTGCGGACCTCGGGACGCAGCTGGGTGCGGGCCTGAACACCGGATTGCACACCGGTGCGGACCTCGGGACGCAGCTGGGCGCGGGCCTGGACACCGGGCTGCACACCGGTGCCCAACTGGGCACAGGTCTCGATGCCGGACTGAACACCGCGGTCGGTGCGGGCACGCAGGTCGGCGCTGGGCTCGAGACCGGGCTCAATGGTGCGGCGAATGTGGGCACCGGGCTCGGTGCGCAGGTCGGAAGTGGTTTGGAGACGGGTATTTCCGGTGTGGGCGGTGCGGCGACCGGAATCGGCGCGGGCGTGCAGGGCGGGCTCGACACCGGCCTCCACGGCGCTGCCGGGGCCGGGACGCAGGTCGGGACGGGTCTGGATGCCGGGGTGCACTCGGCGATCGGTGCGGGTATGCAGGTCGGCACCGGGCTGACCGGGGTCGGGAACGCGGTGGCCGGGCTCGACACCGGGGTCACCGGGGCGACGCAGGTCGGCGGCGGGGCCCAGGTCGGGACCGCTCTGGATGCCGGGGTGCACGGCGGCAGCGCGGTGGATGCCGGGTTGCACGGCGCGGGCGCGAATCCCTGGGCCGGAGTGGATGTTTCGCAGGCCTTCGGCGGCGGCGTGCACACCACCGGTCCGGACGCGTCGCTGTTCGGTGACAGCGGTGCCCACACCGGGGTGGATCTCGGGGCGCACGCGGGCGGCGATATCGTCGGCGACATCCTGCACTCGTGACGCGAGAGGTCGCTCACCGCGGGTT
>NZ_JBHWHH010000201.1:0-12347 GCF_042732555.1 Nocardia sp. NPDC059764 | reverse complement strand
GGGTCACGACGGTGACCCGGCCCGAAGTGTTTCGCGCGTCGAGGCCGCCGGCCTCGCCACCGTCACGGCAGGGGAATCGCCGGCCGATAGACCTGATCACCTCGCGCACATCGATCCGGCAAGCCTGTAATGGTTATCGATCAGCGATATATAGATCAGGTGTCCAAGTGTTGATGATCCATCGGCCAGGAGGTCGCCAGTGAAGCGTTTCTCAGCAGTACTGACGGTGGGGGCCGCGGTCACCGTTCCTTTCTTCGCCACCGCCACGGCCAGCGCGGACACCTGGCAGCCGCTCCCCGGAATCTCGATCCCCTTGCCCGACGGCCTGTTCACCGGCAGCGCGGGCGTGAAGCCGTCGCAGCCCCCGGCTCCGGCTCACGTCCAGGGCGAGCCCTGCGACGACGGCCGCGGCACCTGGGTCCATCTCGACGGCGGCAACGCCGCCCACTACGGCACCGAATGGCTGTGCAAGGCCAACTGAATCATCCGAAACGCGGTGAGCCCCAGGTCGATTCGTGAGTTCTAGTGGTCGTCGCAACACCCCAGCTCGAGGGGTGCGATGGAGTTCGAGATTCGGGATGACCGGGGTCGAGAAGGTGGGCGGCGTCTGACGCGTGAGCGGGAGGCATACTTCCAGCTCATGCGTCAGGGGTACAGCAGTTCGGAAGCCTGCCGAATCGTGGGCATCAACCTGCGGACCGGTAAGAGATGGCGTAACGGCTGGCACTCGCCGCCCAACGGCCGCAAGCCGAAACCTCCCATCCACGTGGAGGTTTCGGCTCCAGGTCCCTCGCGGTATCTGCGTGAGGACGATCGGATCCATATCGCCGATCGGCTGCGTGAGAAAGCCACGATCCGCCAGATCGCCGCCGGGTTGGGTCGCAGCCCGTCCACCATCAGCCGCGAGATTCGCCGCAACGGGATCCCGTTGGCCGGCAATACATCCCGTTGGACCTATCGACCTCACGCCGCACATCGGCGTGCCCAGGCACGGCGTCCTCGGCCCAAGCCCGGCAAGATCGGGTGCAACCCGCGCCTGCGTGAGTTCATCGACCATCACCTGCGTCTGAGCTGGAGTCCCGAGCAGATCTGTCACGCTCTACGTGCTCGGTTTCCCGACCAGCCGGAGATGCGCGTGACCCACGAGACGATCTATCAGGCCCTCTACGTCCAAGGCCGCGGTGAACTGCGTCGCGAGCTGACCAAGGCGCTGCGCACCGGGCGCGCGATACGCCGACCACATCGCCAGTCCTACAAACGCCTGCCCCGCGCCATCAAAGACATGGTGATGATCAGCGACCGGCCCGCCGAAGCCGACGACCGCGCCGTTCCCGGGCATTGGGAAGGCGACCTCATCATCGGCAAGGACCACAAATCGGCCATCGCCACCCTGGTCGAGCGCAGCACCCGCTACGTCATGCTCGCGCGCCTGCCCGGCGACCACACCGCCGCCAGCACCCGCGACGCGCTGGTCGAGGCCGTGGAAACGCTGCCTGCGCACCTGCGGCGGTCGCTGACCTGGGATCAAGGCTCGGAGATGGCCGCACACAAGGCTTTCACCGTCGCCACCGGCATCCCGGTCTACTTCTGCGATCCCGCCAGTCCCTGGCAGCGCGGCTCCAACGAGAACACCAACGGCCTGCTGCGCCAATACTTCCCCAAGGGCACCGACCTGTCCGTTCACACCCGCGAACACCTCGACGCCGTGGCCGCCGAACTCAACTCCCGACCACGCAAAACGCTCGGCTGGGAAACCCCAGCCGAGCGTCTGACTAAGCTACTGACCGAAGCCAGTTGACCAACAGTGTGTTGCGACGACCCCTAGAATCCGCCAGTGATCCGGGGCTCGATTCTCGGTGGCCTAACCATGATCAACTCGAACCACCCGACGGCCCGCGGACCGCAATTGCGGATCAAGCCGGTCGGCGCGCAGCACGTCATCAAGGGCTTGACCTACGGCTCCACCTGAAGCGGTATCGAAGGCCATTCGCGCCCAATACTTTCGGCTGATTCGCCGAGGTCAGGCCACGGTGACGACCTGGTCGTAGGTGAGGCGGGGAGAACGGGGGAACCAGGCATCCGGGCCCGGCTTGCCGATATTGACCACGACCAGGGACGCGAGATCGCCCGCGGGGAAGAAGTCGCGGTCGACGCCGGCCGCGTCGAAGCCATTCATCGGTCCTGCGGCCAGGCCCGCGGCACGGATGCCGAGGATGAAGTAGCCGACCTGGATGAGGGCGTTGAAGCGGGCCGAGTGGGCGCGCACCTCCGGATCGGCGAAGTAGTCCTTCGCGTCGGGGGCGTGGGGGAAGACCGTCGGCAGATGGTCGTGGAAGTTCAGATCGGCGGCCAGGATCGCGGTCAGCGGGGCGGTGGCCGTCTTGGGTTTGTTGTTGTCGAGCATGTGGGTGACCAGGCGGGCCCGGGCCTCGGGCGTGCGGACCAGGACGATGCGCAGCGGCTGCTGGTTCATCGAGGTCGGGGCGTACTTGGCCAGTTCGTAGATCTCGCGGAACTGCTCGTCGGTGACCGGTTCGTCGGTGAAGGTGTTGGCGGTGCGGGCCTCGCGGAAGAGCAGATCCTGCGCTTCCGCGGCGAGGGCGAGCCGGGTGTCCGATTGGGCGGTGCTCATGTGATTCTCCTTGGGACAGGCTGATTTCGGGTCAGTCGTGGGAAACTCGGCGGGAACGGGTGAGGAGGGCGCCGTCGAGGCGCACCAGCACGTCGTGCACCACGCAGCTGGGGTTGATCTCGGGCGCCCGGCCGGGGCGGATCTTCACCACCAGGCAGTAGGAGGTGGCGATGATGCTGCCGTCGTCCTGCGGTCGCAGATCGGTCATGCCGAACCAGTGCCGCCGCTGCATGGGATCGGCTTCGAAGCGCTTGTGGAACGCGATGAGGTCGGCGATGATCCCGGCCCGGGTACGCGCCGGCGGTCGCCCCGGGGTGTGCTCGAATTCCGCGTCCTCGGTGAAGGTTTGCGCGTAACCGGGGATGTCCCGGCTGTCGAGCCGCTGCATCTGGTCGGCGTAGAACTGCTGGACCTCGGCATACAGCTCGGCGCGGCTGGCGACGGTGGTCATGCTGGCTCCTCGAATGCTGTTGTGCCTGCCTCGATTCGGCGGGCCGCGACTGCGATCCACCGTGTCCGACCCTGCTCGAGCCTTGGTCGAGCCGGTTTGACCGGAGCTATAGGTCCGGCCGCCAGGCTGATTCCGCAACAGCCCCGCCGAACCGGACACCCCATCGATGGAGGACAAATGACCGCAGCTCAACGCGTCGCGCTGGTTACCGGCGCGACCAGTGGAATGGGCCTCGCCATCACCGAGAGCTTTGCCGCCCAGGGCATCTCGGTATTCATCTGCGCGCGCGACCAGCAGCGCCTGCTCGACACCACCAAACGACTGCAGGACGAGGGCCATGCGGTGGACGGCATCACCTGCGACGTCCGCGACGCCACCCAGGTCCGCGAGTACGTCGACGCCGCCGTCGACCGCTTCGGCCCCGTCGACATCCTGGTCAACAATGCCGGCCGCAGCGGCGGCGGCGAGACGGCGCAGATCGCCGACGAGTTGTGGCTGGACGTGATCAATACCAATCTGCACAGCGTCTTCTTCGCCACCAAGGCCGCGCTCACCTCCGGCGGCATGCTCGAACGCGGCAGCGGCCGCATCGTCAACATCGCCTCCACCGGCGGCAAACAGGGCGTGGTGCACGGCGCGCCCTATTCGGCCTCCAAGCACGGCGTCGTCGGCTTCACCAAGGCGCTGGGCCTGGAGTTGGCCAAGACCGGCATCACGGTCAACGCCGTCTGCCCGGGATTCGTGGAAACACCCATGGCCGAACGGGTTCGGGAGGTGTACTCGGACATCTGGGGTGTCGACACCGACGAGGTGCACGCCCGGGTGAGCGCACGAGTCCCCATCGGGCGCTACGTCGAGCCCACCGAGGTGGCGGCCATGGTCGACTATCTGATCGGCCCGGGGGCCGCCGCCGTCACCGCCCAGGCGATGAATGTCTGTGGCGGACTGGGCAACTACTGATCCATGTGCGTGCCGGTCCACGTCGGCGATCCCCGTTCTCGTTCGCGCACGGTGTGGCCGCGACCGGCTGGTCGACGAGCCCGGACCGGATGGTCAGCAAGGATGAATGGTGCGGCGCCAGGCCAGAATTCGGCGCTGGGTCCGGCCGTCGACCTGGGCGGCGCCGATGAGCGTGAGCTCATCGCCGCTCAGTGTCAGCTGCCGGACCTGTTCGGTGCCCGCCCAGGCCGGATTCGAGCACACGCTGATGGCATGCACGACCTCGTCGCCGCGCAGCCGCCAGGTGCCGGCGTAGCCCATGAACCGGACCGCCGCGGCGGCGGCGTCGGTGCGCATCATGCTCACCGACATATGGCCGCAGGATTCGTAGATCAGCAGACCACTCGGCGAATCACCGAGTGGTCCTTCGCTTGTGGCGTCATGGTCGTCGATGTCGTAGTAGGAGCGCAGTTCCCAGGTGCCGATGAGGTCAGTCATGGACCCCACGATGGTTGCGCGCCCTACAGTCACGCTCGAGGCACCGCGATCACGTGCGCGGGATACCGCGGGCGAAGTCGTAGGCGGTCCGGATCAATCGCCACACCACGGCCATCTCATCGGTATCGCGCGGCCCGTACGCCAGCAGCAGCGTCGGCGGCAGAAATCCCCGCCGCGCCATCGGATGCTGTTCGGCCCAGCCCTGTTCGATGGCCTCGACCGCGACCGCCGCGGGCAGGCACAGGTGCAGGCTGCCGTCGACGCGCCCGTGCAGATGCGCGAACTCGGTTCCGGACACGAAGGCGTGCGAGGGCCCGTGGGCGAGCTCGGGCAGTAGATACAGCGCGCGAGTGTCGGGCAGCGAGACCCGGCTGCGGCCGATCTGCGTACCGGGCAGGGTGATCATCCGCGCCCACAGCGCTTCCTGCAGATCCGGGGGCGCGATATCGGAGAGCTGTTGATGGGGATTGTGCGGCCGGGTCCGGGGCCGCTCACCACTGCGTCGTGGGAGGCCGAGCCGGTCGGTTGCTGCCACGGTCATCACTGTGCTCCTTTCGGCTTCGCACTTCGTCGAACCGCCTGGTCACACAGTAGTATCCAAAGTATAGTAGTTACCAAATGGAAAGCATGCAGGAGTTGCTATGACGGACGTCACATCTGCTGCGGTGGACCCCTGCCCCATCACGCCGGTGGTGGATCTCTTCTTCGGCCGGTGGTCGACGCAGGTGCTGTGGGTGCTCACCCACCACGGCCGGATGCGTTTCAACGAAGTGCTGCAAAGCATTCCAGGCCTCACCCCGAAAGTGCTGACCCAGCGGCTGCGCCAGCTCGAACGCGACGGACTGCTGGTGCGCACCTATTACGCGGAGATGCCGCCGCGGGTGGAGTACGAGGCCACCGCGCTGGCCGAAACCCTCTCGCCGGTGTTCACCAGCCTCACCCAATGGTCCGAGCAGCATCTGGCGGCGGTGCTCGACGCGCGAGCGGCCTACGACGCCGCCGAGGGCTGACCTACGGCGCCGCCGAGGGCTGTGCCGCCAATTCCAGGAGATGCCCGGCCAATTCGCGCGGCATGGTGATCATGCAGTCGTGCCCGGTGGGCAGCAGCTTGAGCCGCTCGGCGGGCAGATCCGCCGGCGGCAGGGTGCGCGGCATGGCCGCGCGCATGGCCTGGAACTCGGCCCCGCCCCCGGTGCAGTGGACATGGGTCACCGGAATCTCCCGCAGCGCATCGGGATCGCGCAACACCATGGGTTCGGTGAACGTCTTCAGCGACTGCGGGGTGAGCATCGAGGCCAGCCAGCTCAGATCCGATTCGTCGGTGACCCCGTAGAGCCCGCCGTCGCCCATCGGCTCGGTCTGCGGTGGAACACACCAGCCGTCACCGAATTCGGCCGCCAGCGCGGCGAAGGCGTCGACCATGGGGGCCATGATGTCCGCGACCGCCTCACCGTCCCGTGGGACGAAGGTGTCGACATAGACCAGCTCGGCCACCCGATCGGGCAGCGCGTCGGCGAGCGCGGTGATGACGATCCCGGCGTAGCTGTGACCGACCAGCACGAGATCGCGCAACTCGGCCGTGCGCACCAGCTCGACCAGATCCTGGACGTGGGTGCCGAGCCCGACCTCCGGGCCGAGCGATTCGGCGCGTTCACCGAGGCCGACCAGCGAGGGGGTGAGCACCCGGTGGCCGGCGGCACTCAGCAGCGGCGCCACCCGCTGCCAGGCCCAACCGCCGTGGAACGCACCGGGAACGAGCAGATAGGTGGCCATCACTTCTCCTGTGTCATCGCTTCGAGGCGGGGCGCGTGGGGTTTCGAGGGCACGTGTTCGGGCCGGACACCGAGTCCGATGACCCGCGCGACCACGTGCGCCAGCCCGGGGAACCGGCGCAGCAGCCGCGCCAGCAGCGGCTTGTCGGTACCGGGCCGTTCGGCGCTCGGATAAAGATCGGTGAGCAGCCGTAGTTGCGCGAATTGCACGACGCGCATGGGCAATTCGCGGCGCCGCTGCACCGCGCGCAACTGGGCGGTGGTGGGTGTGCGGCCGTCCCGCAGGGTCGGTGCGAGCAGCCGGGCGGCGGCGATGGCGTCCTGAACGGCGAGGTTGATCCCGACCCCGCCGGCCGGGGACATCGCATGGGCGGCATCACCGATGGCCAGCAGGCCCGGCCGGTACCAGTCCCGCAGCCGGTCGACCCGGACATCGAGCGGTTTGATCGCGTCCCAGTCGTCGATCTCGGCCGTCAGCGCCGCGGTCAGCGACGGGTAGATGGCGGCGATCGCGGCCCGGAACGCGTCGAGCCCCCGCGCGCGCACCGCCTCGAAGCCGCCCTTGGGAATCATGTAGGCGACCTGTAGGTACTCGTCGCGATCGATGCAGACGATGAAGAAGTCCCGCCCGCTGCGCACCGCCGGCAGATGTTCGCCCGCCGGCTTGCTCACCCGGAACCACAGCACATCCATGGGCGCGCGGCTGGCCGCGACCTCGAGCAAATCATGGTGCCGCACCAGCGAATTGCGCCCGTCGGCGGCGACGACGAGTCGGCTGCGCACCTCGAGCGCCGCCTCGGGGGTACGGGCGCGCAGCCCGGTGACCGTTCCGTCGTGCTCGATCAGTTCGGTCACCTCCGCCTGTTGGATCAGCCGGAAATTGGGGTAGCGGCCGGCGGATTCGGCCAGGAAGTTGAGCACATCCCACTGCGGCATGAAGGCCACGAACGGGAATCGGCCCGGCAGCCGGCGGAAATCGGCGAAGGTGACCGGCCCCATCGCCGTCGCCATCGGCAACTGCGGCAGTTCGACGTGTGGAAGCTTCAGGAACTGCTCCGCCAGCCCGAGCTCGTCGAGCGCCATCAGCGTCGACGGATGCACCGTGTCGCCGCGGAAGTCGCGCAGGAAATCCGGATGCTTCTCCAGCACCAGCACATTCGCGCCGGCACGAGCGAACAGCAGTCCGGCCGTCAACCCGGCCGGGCCGCCACCGGCGACGCACACGTCGACGACTTCGCCACTCACGCCCAGCATTGCGGCACCTGCCCGCCGTTGTAGGTCACCATCTCGTCGAAGATGGCCAGGACATCCAGTGGCACACCGATTTCCGGGGAATCCAGCTCGGCGTAGGCGACGTGCAGATTGCCCACCACCCGTTCGGCGTCGATCAGCTCCTCGAACTCGCCCAGCTCCACCTGCGACGCCAGCTCGAGCGGGGCCAGGCCCAGCGACTTGCCCTCCGCCGCGAGGTTTTCGATCCAGTGCAGGTAGCGGATGGTCTGGGTGAGGATCTCCGGCCCCGCCACCGGACCGTGCCCGGCCACCACGGTCCGCGCACCGAGTGCGGTGAGCTTGCGCATCGCGTCGAGAGTGCCGCGGACCGAACCGAACAGGCAGAACGGCGCGGCCCCGGACATCACGACGTCACCGGCGAAGAGCACCTTCTCCTCGGGCAGCCAGGCCACCACATCGTTGGTGGTGTGCGCGGCCGGCCCGACATGGATGAGTTCGACCCGCCGCTCCCCCACCCAGACGGTCACCCGATCGCTGAAGGTGATGGTGGGCAGGGTGACTCGGACATCGCCCCACTCCACCTGCGGCCACAGCTGGGTCAACGCCAGCCCGGTCTCGATCATCTCCGGCCGGATCCGATCGTGGGCTACGACGATCGCCGCGGCACCGAACTGATGATTGCCGAAATTGTGGTCCCCGTGGTGATGGGTGTTGAGGATGGTGCGGCCCGGCCCGCCCGCATGCCGGTCGACGAACTCGGCCAGTGCGCGGGTGCGTCCCTCGGTGGCGAGCGTATCGATCACCAGCGCGCCGTCGCGCCCGGCGACCACCCCGGCATTGCTGACACACCACCCGCCGCGATCGTGGGTGTAGGCGAAGACGTCCTCGGCCACCTCGCGCACCACCGGTCGCGCGAGGGGCCGGGCTCCGGTGGCGGTCATCGCGGTGACTTCGTGGTCTCGGCCCGGCGGTCGGCGACCTCCCGGACCCCGCACAGCAGGGTGTTGCGGCTGTTGGCGCCCAGCGCCTCGGCCAGATAGGCGCGCGCGTCCGCGAGAGTGGTGTGCGCGCCGAGGGTTTCGCGCGCCACCTCGGGGTTGATCGCGACCAGGTGCCGGGCGGTGACCACGGCGCCCGCGCCGCTGTCGGCGAATTCCCAACTGCCACTGTGGCCGAACAGCATGGCCGGGGGCAGCAGCTGCTTGTAGTCGATGCGCTCGGCGGGCACGCAGATGCGGATCGAACGGGTGGTGTGCGGGACGCTGCCGGCGGTGACGGTGTCCATCTCCATGAGCTGCACGCCGGGCTCGTCCTCGGTCAGCTCCACCCGGCCGACGTGCGGGACGTGGTCGGGCCAGCGGTCGCTGCGATAGACGAAGTCGTAGAGTTCCGCGGCCGGTGCGTCCAGGACCACCTTGTCCTCGAAGGTGTGCAGCACCTGCGACACCGGGTATCCCAGTTCCGCGATGCGGGCCAGAGTGGCCAGTTCGGTGACGCTGTTGCGGTCCACCGCATCCCCGATCGCCTCCTGATCACCACCCGGGATCACCGAGAAGTGATGGTCCAGCGTGATTTTCGTGCTGCGCGCCCCCACCTCCTCGAAGGTCCACTCGCCGCCCATGGAGGCGATCGGTGCCGCGCTGCGCTCCTGCTCGAAGGTGATCCGACGCTGCCGGGCCACGAACTCCCGGCGGGAGGTCCAGTTCTTCACCTCGCCGTTGACCGTCGCCCACAACCGGAACCGCTCCTCGGTGGGCGAGCGATCCAGGTGCCGCACCAGCACACTGGGCTCGAAGATGACCGGCCAATAGGTGACATCGGCGACCAGGCGATAGACGTCCGGGAGCGCCGCCTCCACGACCCGGTGATGACTCATCCGGAAGATGCTCATACCGCACCCGCCAGCTGGCCGTTGACGATGCCGATCAGCTCGGCCGGGGTCTTCACCTCGACGAGCCGGTCCTCGGGGATCTTCACCCCGAAATCGCGCTCTATGCGCGAGGCCGTCTCGATCAAGGCCAGCGAGTCGTAGCCGAGTTCCTCGAACTCGACCTCGGCGATATCGCCGGCCAGCTCCGGTGCGGTCTCGTCACCGCCGGCGCACTCCACCAGAATTCGCCGCAGTTCGTCGATGGTCATGGACATGATTGGCTCCTCGATTGTGTTGTTGCTCGGGCATTGCGTTGGTTCGACAGCTCATTGGTCGACGCTGCGGACCACCACCGCGGAGTTGAAACCCCAGCGGCCACGGGCCAGCACCAGGGCGGTTTCGATGGTGGCGGGCCGCGCGTCCCCGCGGACCAGGTCGATCCGGTACTCCGGCGCCGGGGTGAGGGTGCCGGCCGTGGGCGGGATCACCGAATCCCGCATGGCCAGAACGGCGGTGACGATGTCGAGCGGCCCCGCGCCCGAGAACAGCCGTCCCGTCAAGGGTTTCGTCGCCGTGACCGGCACGCCGGCGGCGCCGAACACCGCTTCCAGGGCCGCCGCCTCCGCCCGATCCTGCTCGGGTAGGCCCGCGGCGTCGGCGAACACCACATCGACATCGGCGGGGGTCACACCCGCGTCGGTCAGGGCCAGCTCGATCGCGCGCCGCTGACCCGACGGCCGACCGGAGTCCGGCGGCGGATCGAATGTCTGTGCGTACCCGGCGATTTCACCGTAGACATGCGGCACGCCCCGGGCCCGCGCCGCCTCCGGATCCTCGAGCACGAGCATCGCCCCGCCCTCCCCCGGCACATTGCCGGCGGCCTCGGCGTCGAAGGGTAGATAGGCCCGCGCCGGATCGGTCGCGGTGCTGAGGCTGCCGCCCGCGACGTGGGAGGCCCAGCCCCACGGGTCCAGTGCGGAATCCACACCCCCGGTGACCACCAGGGGCGTCCCGCGCCGCACCGTGCGCCGGGCGTGCCCGACCGCGTCCAGGCCGCCGGCCTGTTCGGCGACCAGGGCGCTGCTGGGTCCGCGCATGCCGTGCCGGATGGAGATCTGCCCGGTGTTGACCGCGTAGAACCACGCGAACGACTCGTAGACGCTGACATGCTCGGAGCCCATCGACCACAGCTTGTTGAACTCGCGATGGGTGAATTCGAAACCACCCGACGCGTTTCCGGTCACCACACCCATGTCGTAATCGGTCAGTTCAGCGGTGTCGACCTTCGCGTCGTCCAGCGCCCACTGCGCCGCCACCAGAGCGAGTCGGGTGGAGATGTCGGTTTGCGGCAGTAGCCGACTCGGAAGATGTTGCGCGGCCTCGAAATCCGCGATCTGCCCGGCCAGGCGCACGCCCGACCCGGTGGTGTCGAACCGGGTGAGCGGCCCGATGCCGCCTCGGCCGGCCAACACCGCCTCCCAGAAGGGTTCGGTACCAAGCCCGTTCGGCGCGATCACGCCGACTCCCGTCACGACGCTCATGCTGTGTCCTATTGGGCATGAGCGGGGCCGCTCCGTGGTTACGCTGTGCTGCCGCCTCCGCGCCTGACCGCTCATGCCGCGACCTCCGGTATGCGGCGCAGCACCATGGCGCTCTGGAATCCGCCGAACCCGCTGCCGACTGTCAGCACGGTGTCCATGCGGTGGTCGCGGGCCGTCAGCGGCACATAGTCCAGATCGCATTCCGGATCGCGCTCGTGCAGGTTGGCCGTGGGCGGCACCACCTGATAGTCCAGTGCCAGCAGGCAGGCGGCGATCTCCACCGAACCGATGGCGCCCAGCGAATGACCGACCATGGACTTGATCGAGCTCATCGGCGTCCGATACGCGTGCTCGCCGAGACTGCGCTTGACCGCGGCGGTCTCGTGCCGATCGTTCTGCCGGGTACCGGAACCGTGCGCGTTGACGTAGCCGATCGCGGTGGGATCGACCCGGGATTCGTCCAGGGCCACCCGGATCGCCTCGGCCATCTCCCGGCCGTCGGCCTTGAGACCGGTCATGTGGTAGGCGTTGCAGCGCGTTGCGTAGCCGGTGACCTCCGCGTAGATGCGGGCGCCCCGGCGGCGGGCGCTCTCGAACTCCTCGAGCACGAACATGGCCGCGCCCTCGGCGAGCACGAAACCGTTGCGGGAGTTGTCGAACGGGCGCGAGGCGTGCTCTGGGTCGTCGTTGCGCGGGGTGGTCGCGCGAATGGCGTCGAAGCAGGCCACCACGATCGGGGTGATCGGGGTGTCGGAGGCGCCGGCGATCATCACATCGGCCGACCCCTCGCGGATCAGCTGCACCGCGTGCCCGACCGAATCCAGGCCGGAGGTGCAGCCGTTGGAGACCATGGCGACCGGGCCCTCCGCCCCGACACTCCAGGCCACCTCCGCGGGCATGACGCTGGGCACCATGTAGTCGAACATGTAGGGCGACAGGTGCTTTTCGTCGAGCACCCAGCTGCGGCCGGAGTCCGACAGCACCAGATACTCCTGCTCGAGGCTGGTCGCGGCGGCGACCGCGCTGCCCAGGCTCACCCCGAGACGGAACGGATTCACCGACTCGATCGCCAGGCCGCTGTCGGCGACCGCCTCACGGGCACATACCACCGCGAACTGCGCCGCGCGGTCCATGCGCCGAATTTCGCGGGGCGACAACCCTTCCGCGAGCGCATCGAAATCGGCTTCGCCCGCGACCTGGGACCGATACGGTGCGGCGTCGAAGAAGCTGATGGCCCGGGTGGCGGTGCGACCCTCGGACAACAGCTTCCAGAATTCGTCCTTGCCGGATCCACCGGGTGCCCGCACACCCAGTCCGGTGACGACCACACGCCGGCTCACCGCATACCCCCGAATGTGTTGGCGTACATAGCAATTCTCCTTCGCGCCGAATGCTGGTCGAAGCTCCGATG
>NZ_JBHWHH010000200.1:0-12389 GCF_042732555.1 Nocardia sp. NPDC059764 | reverse complement strand
GCCCCGAGTCCAATTCGACTCGGGGCCTTCCCCGTTCCTGGCTCGTCACCGGCCGAGCTGCGATGATGGTCGGCATGAGCGCTCCCGACGAGCAAGACGCCCAGCGCGTGACAGCCGAGGAGTTCGACGACGGAGCGACTTCCGAGCTCGGTGACATCGAGATCGTAGACGGGCGCGTCGTTCAGATGATGGCGCAGAGCCCGCTGCACAGCCGGGTGGTACGACGGCTGGCGGGGCTCCTGGAGGCAGCACGTCGCCCCGGAGGGCCGTGCATGGTGGTTGATTCCGACGTCGCCGCCCGCTTCGCCGACAGTGATTCGGCCGCCCCCGACCGCCGCTTGAACATTCGGTACCCCGATATCTGGATCCGAGACTGCGAGCCGTACAACGTGAATACGGTCCGCGACCACATCCTGCTCATCGTCGAAGTGACCTCCGAATCGACGATCGACGCCGACATCACCGACAAGCGCATCCAATACGCCATCGCGGGTGTCCCGAGCTATCTGATCGTCCGACTGGACCAGAAAGAAGCGCGAATCGAGGAAATCGAGGAATACCGCCTCGACTGGTCCGGCCGCCGCTACCGCGCCCACGACGTCCACCGCCGTGTCCTCTTGCTCGATGATCCCGTCGAGGCGACGATCCCGTTCGACGTCTTGGAACAGGCTTAGGGGTTCGACCGGTCGGAGGTGAGCGGTTCACCCGGCGTAAGGATCCGGGCAGCGGCCTCGGCGCGGTCGACCCAGTCGAGCCAGGGGCCCGCGCCGAGGCGGGGTTCGCCGTAGCCGTCGGTAGTGCGGACGATGCGGGTGCCGGGCTGTTCGAGCCAGCGGACCAGCAGGCCCGCCTCCTCGGGGAGGGCGCCGCGCAACGGGGGGAAGGCGGGGGTGTCGCCGGAGTCCGGGAGCGGTTGGGGGAGGACGGTTTCGGCGGCGGCCACGAGGCGGTCGACGACGGCCATGGGGGAGATGCCGCGGACCGCCGTGCCGGCGGCGGCCAGGCGGGCGTAACGGATGATCGCGAACTGCCAGCCACCGGCGCCGTCGGGGTGGGCGGCAATCAGTTCGGGGATGGCGGCCAGGGCGGTGAGGCGCTGGGTGCGGCGCAGGGCGCGGACCACCGCGACCGTGCGGTCCCGGAGGCGGGCCGCGGCCTCGAAATGTTCTGCGGTGGAGAGGGTTTCGAGTCTCGCGGCGATGGTGTGCAGCAGTGCGTCGTCCACGCCGGTGAACAGGGCGCGGATGGCGGCGGGGGAGGGTTCGTACTCCTCTATATATAGGGGGCTGTTCTCGGCGGCCGCGGGGCAACCGCCGACGACGGCCGGCTGGCAATCGTGGCGGCCCGTCCGCGGGATCCGGGTGGTGCAGGTGCGCAGGCCCGACTGCTCGGCGAGGGTGGCCGCGATCTCCTGGGCGTCGGTGCGGGAGGTGAACGGGCCCAGCGCATCCCGGGTGGGGGTGCGCGAGACCGCGAAGCGGGGGAAGGGCTCGTCGGTGAGGGTCAGCCACCACGCGCGCTGCGGGAACTTCGAGCGCCGGTTGTAGGGCGGGGTGTGGGCGATCAGCAGTCGCAGCTCGCGCACGCCCGCTTCCAGGCCGTGCGCGCACTCGACATGATCGACGCGGGTGGCCAGCTGCACCATCTCGCGCATGCGGGGGCGGGTGTCGGAACCGGTGAAGTAGTTGCGGACGCGGCGGCGCAGATTCACCGCCGTCCCTATATAGAGGACTTCGTCGGATGGGCCGCGGAACAGGTACACGCCCGGATTCGTCGGAAGGTCCGCGGCCATCACGCGTTTCGCGCGCTGGCGGCGGGTCACCTCGGGGAGATAGTCGAGCAGCTCGGTGAGACTGTGCACGCCCTGATTGCCGACCCGGGCGATGAGCGCGTGCAGCACGTCCACCGTCGCCTTGGCGTCGTCGAGAGCGCGGTGCGTCGGCCGGGTCTCCGCGCCGAGCAGCTGCGCCAGGTACCAGAGCTTGGCGGAGGGCGCCTCGTCCTTGGGCAGCACGCGGCGGGCCAGCTGGACGGTGCAGACGTGTTGGAAGGCAGGCCACGGCAATTCGCACTTCGCGGCGGCGGCCTTCAGGAAGCCCAGATCGAAGCGGGCGTTGTGGGCGACCAGCACCGCGCCGCGCGCGAACTCCAGGAATCCGGGCAGCACCTGCTCGATCCGGGGCGCGTCGATCACCATGGCGGTCGTGATGCCGGTGATCTGCACGATCTGCGGCGGGATGGCGCAGCCGGGATTGACCAGGGTCGCGAACTCGCCGAGCACCTCACCGCCGCGCACCTTGACCGCGCCGATCTCGGTGATCGCGTCGCCCTCGGGGCTGGTTCCGGTGGTCTCCAGGTCCACGACCACGAACGTTGTGTCATAGAGCGGGGTTTCGAGCTCATCGAAGGCCAGCTGTCCGGACACGAGGGGCAAGCCTAGGCGCAGGGTCCGACAACTCCGCCCGAAGTTGATCTTTCGAGGCGACCTGGGGGAATGCTCGAATATGTGATGACGATTCTCGAGATGAAATCCCCGAATTGAGCGAATATGCGCCTTTGTGGCCAGGGTCACAGTTATTCGGAAAATGGATCAATTTTGTGGAGGAGGGCGGTTGGTTCGGGTTCGTGTGCGGCGAGTGCTGGCCCGGTGTCCCGCGCCCGGGCGCGCCGAATGTCGGTCCGGGAATCCCCCAGGTCGCGGGTCATGGCTCTGAACTGGAGTTATGCGGAATTCGCCAAGGTCGGAGGGGCCTCGCGCAGGCGCTTGCTACCGGTGGGTAGCTCTCGGGACGCTCTCAAAAAAACGGCCGCTGTTATCGTTTCGTGATTGTTGTGACGTTTGTCGCACCGAAATGCGAGTGCGCAACAATTTTGAGTCACGCACCGACCGCTGCGGCTTTACAAAGCACCGTTATGTCCTCGTAATCTTCCTGAGACCTCGCGGAGTCCGACGCACCACCGGGTGCGGCGTCGCGGGGCAGATTGGAAGTACCTCACCATGGCGACCACCACCGTCAAGCGACAGGTCCGGGGCATGCAGCGCACTGCGCGTCGCGCCGCCGCGGCCGGCGCCGTCGGCGCTGCCACGCTGAGCGCGCTGCTGCTGCCCGCTACGCCCGCGGCCGCCCAGCCGGTCAACACTCCCGTCGGCACCATCGACGTGCCCGATGCCATCCAGCTCCCCGCCGGGATCCCGGGCCTGCCCGAGTCCCTGCCGGTGGTCATCCCGGCCCTGCCCGGCATCGAGGTCCCGGGCGCCCCGGCGCCCGGCCCGCAGCGCAGCTTCCGTCGGGCCGCGGTCGACGCCGCCATGAGCCGCGTCGGCGACCCCTACGTGTACGGCGCCGCCGGCCCGGACGCCTTCGATTGCTCGGGTCTGGTCCAGTGGTCCTACGCCCAGGCCGGTGTCAGCCTGCCGCGCACCAGCTACGAGCAGGCCGGCGCGGGCAGCCCGGTCTCCTACGACGCTCTCGAGCCGGGCGACGTGGTGTCGTTCTACGGCGGCGGCCACTCCGGCATCTACATCGGCGACGGCAATGTCGTGCACGCGTCGACCTCCGGTCAGCCCGTCAAGGTCGCCCCGATCTCGTCGATGCCGTTCTCGGGTGCCACGCGTATCTGATCCCTTGCTCTACCGGGGGATTCGTCCCCCAGCCGACCGCGGGCGGACGACCCGCGGGGGAAACGGCGACCGTAATGCTTCCGTGGCCTGCTGGACACAAGCGGTCGCCGTTTCGTAATCTTACCGAGACCTTCTGACCGGCTCGGGGTAAGAGAACGGGACGACACCAGCGGTGGCAGCGCAGCAGCGACATCAGCGGACACACAGTGAGCGGACCAGGCGACTGGTAGGAGGAGCCTTCACGGTCGGGGCCCTCATGGTCGGCACCTACGGCGGCTACGGCTTCGCCGGGGCCGATCCGGTGGCCGCACCGGCTTCCGCCGGGGACGCGGTGCAGAAGCTCATCGACCTCTCCCGGCAGTCCGAGCAGATGAATCAGCAGGCGCTCGACGCCCAGGCCGATCTCGACGCCAAGTCCGCCACCGCGGACGTCGCCGACCAGCGCGCCGCCGACGCGGCCGCCACGCTGGACGCCGCCAAGGCCGAAATCCGCCGCTACCAACCGGTCATCGAACGCGCCGCGACCTCCGCGCTGCTCGGCAGCCGCACCAACCGGATCACCTCGCTACTGGTCAGCAATTCGCCGCAGCAGCTGCTCGACCAGATGTCCATCGTGGACCTGGTGGGCGCGCGCACCAATGATCAACTGGCCCAGTATCAGAAGGCCACCACCGCGGCCGCCGCCGCCGAATCCGGCGCCCGCGCCGCCGCCGACTCCGCCCGCGCCGCCAGCGCCGCCGCCGACCGGGTCCGTACGGACCTGGAGGCCAAACGCGCTGCGCTGCAAGGCTCGATGGCCCAGGTCATCGCCGCGTGGGGCCAGCTCTCGGCCGGTGACAAGTCCGCGCTGGCGGGCTCCATGTTCCCGCCCGGCTTCGATCGCGACAGCCTGCTCAAGGGTCTGGTCCCGGGGTCGGGCACCAGCGCGCTGGCCGCGGGCTTGACCCGCGTCGGCGATCCGTACGTCTGGGGCGCCACCGGACCGGACCAGTTCGACTGCTCCGGCCTGGTGCAGTGGGCCTTCCATCAGGTCGGCAAGAGCGTGCCGCGCACCTCGCAACAGCAGGCCGGATTCGGCACGCCGGTCGACCAGAAGGACCTGCAGCCCGGTGATGTGGTCTTCTTCTACTCGGACATCTCGCATGTGGGCATCTACGCCGGCAACGGGTTGATGCTGCACGCGTCGACTTTCGGCGTTCCCGTCCAGGTCGCGCCGCTGGGTTCGACCCCGTTCCATTCGGCTCGTCGGTACTGAACGAGAGGCGGCGATGAGCGCTCTGCGGCAGGTCCGCGGCTGGCTGTCGGCGAAACGACGGTTCCAGTTCGTGCTCACCCTGGTCATGGTCAGCGCCCTGACCGGCGCGTGCGGCGCGCTGCTCATGCTGCCGAACTCGGTGCTGCCGACGCTGCGCGCCGTGGTGCCGGGCCAGGACGCGAGCCAGGCCACCGATCCGCAGGTGCCACTGGTGAAGCGGTCCATGGACGCCTACGGGAAGGTGGTCGCCGAACCGGTGCCGACCGGATCGGGCCGGACCGGCATCGTGCTCGGTCATCCGGGCCAGCGCGCCGATCTCGATGTGCTGGCGAGCGAACTCGCGGCATCCACCGCGGCGGTCTCCGCGCTGTGGGGTCAAGACTGGAATCGGGCGCCGGTCGTGGTGGTCGCCTCCAGCCCTTCGGAATTCGCGGCGCTGACCCGCGCCACCGGTGACGTGCCCGCCGAGGTCGCCGCCTCCACCGTCGCCGACCCGTACCGGCCCGGCACGCAATTGACCGGGCAGCGCGTGGTTTTCGGGCCGGACGCCGGACGCCGCCTGGGCGCGGACGGCCTGCGCTCGGTGCTGCGCCACGAACTCACCCACATGGCCAGCCGCGCGGTGACCGTCGACGGTTCCCCGATGTGGATGCTCGAGGGTTTCGCCGAGTACTCGGCGCACCGCGGCATGCGCCACCCCGTCACCCAGATCGCCCCGACCCTCACCGCCCGCGCCCGCGCCGGTGACCTGCCCGCCGATCTCCCCGCCGACGCGATGTTCGAACCCTCCAGCGGCAAGGCCTCGCTTGCCTATGAACAGGGCTGGTCCGCCTGCGCTTTCGTCGCCGACCGCTACGGCGATCAAGCCCTGGTCGACCTGTACCGGCAGCTGGCCTCCGGACCGAAGGACCGGGCCGCCGTGGAGGCCGTACTGCGCGACGCGCTCGGCACCACCTATACCGACCTGGTGGGTGACTGGCGCGCCTGGCTCACCAGCCGCACGACCGAGGGCGCGTAAAGCCGGCTGCTCCGCGGGTGCAGTAGGTTTGTGGCATGGGGCGAACTCTGCTGGTTACCAATGATTTCCCGCCGCGACCCGGCGGGATTCAGTCGTATCTGCACGCGCTCGCCCAGCAGCTGCCCGCCGACGAACTGGTGGTGTACGCGCCGCGCTGGAAGGGCGACAGCCACTGGAAGTTCGACGCGCAGCAGCCGTTCCAGGTGGTGCGGCATCCCACGACACTGATGCTGCCGACGCCGCTGGTCACGCGCCGGGCCAGGAAACTGCTGCGTGACGAACAGTGCGACCGGGTGTGGTTCGGGGCGGCCGCGCCGCTGGCGCTGATGTCGCCGGTGCTGCGCAAGGCCGGGGCCGAACGGATTCTCGCGTCCACCCACGGTCACGAGGTGGGTTGGTCGATGCTGCCCGGCGCGCGGCAAGCGCTGCGCGTTATCGGCGATCACACGGATGTCGTCACCTATGTCAGCAAGTACACGCGGCGGCGGTTCGCGGCGGCGTTCGGCGCGCAGTCGGCGCTCGAATATCTGCCGCCCGCCGTGGACTCCGAGGTGTTCAAGCCGGATCCGGCCGCGCGCGCCGAATTGCGGGCGCGCTACGGGCTGGGGGACCGGCCGACCATCCTGTGCCTGTCGCGGCTGGTGCCGCGCAAGGGGCAGGATTCGCTGATCGCGGCCATGCCCGACATCCGCAAGCGGGTCAAGGGCGTGGTGCTGGTGATCGCTGGTGGCGGACCCTACGAGCAGAAGCTGCGCGAACTGGTCGCGGCCCTGGGCGTTTCCGACAGTGTGGTGTTCACCGGCCGGGTGCCGTCGCAGGAGCTGGCCGCCCACCACACCATCGCCGATGTGTTCGCCATGCCCTGCCGGACCCGCGGCGCGGGCCTGGATGTCGAGGGCCTGGGCATCGTGTTCCTGGAGGCCTCGGCCACGGGAGTGCCGGTGATCGCGGGCAATTCGGGCGGTGCGCCCGAGACCGTGCGCGAGGGCGAGACCGGCCGGGTGGTCAACGGCAGCAAGCTGGAGTCGCTCGCCGACGCCATCGTCGACATCCTCTCCGACCGCGACGCCGCGGCCGCCATGGGCGCGGCGGGCCGCGCCTGGGTGCAGCAGCAGTGGCGCTGGGATCTCATGGGTCAGCGACTACAGCAGCTGCTGGACCCGAACCAGACGGCGTTGAGAGCTACTCGCTGATGCCGCGCCCTCAGGTTCGCGGCCAAGCGCGGGGAGGCGGAGCGCTCGATTCTGGACTGCGGCTTCATAGACCTGCGCCTTGGGGCGGGGGAGCGAAGCGGAGGAGGGAAGAATCGAGACTTCGGGGCCGCGAACCCGCCCGGAGCGAAGCGTAGGGCAAGATGAGCACTGTGAGCAGTATCCAGGTTGCCGATATGACCTTCATCGCCGCGCCCGGCGAGGCAGTGGCCGAAATTCTGGCCGATCGCGGGCGGTGGCGTCAGTGGTGGCCGGACCTGCAATTGGACGTGCGGGAAGATCGGGGCGACAAGGGAATCCGCTGGACCGTCAGCGGGGGCGCCGAGGGCACCATGGAACTGTGGCTCGAGCCGATGCTGGACGGCGTCCTCATGCATTACTTCATGCACGCCGAACCGCGCGGCGGTGTCGCCGGTATGTCCGGGCGTGACCTGCTGGCGCTCAACCGCACCCGCCGGGTCGCGGGCAAGGTCATGTCGTTCGAGATCAAGGCCCGCCTGGAGGCGGGGCGCAAGGCCGGGGTCGCGCCCGCGGCCGCTCACTAGAAAGGAAGCGTTGCCGCCCATGGCCGATCGAACTCAGCGGTCGATCGTGATCGACGCCCCCTCGGACCGAGTGATGGCCGTCATCGCCGACCTGGAGTCGTATCCGGAATGGGTCTCCGCGGCCCACTCGGTCGAGGTCCTCGACAAACTACCCGACGGCCGGGCCCGCACCGCGCGCTTCGTGCTGGACGCCGGGGTCGTCAAGGACGCCTACACCCTGGCCTACACCTGGCGGCCCGACGGCCGCGCGGTCAGCTGGAGCCTGGTCTCCGGGGAGCTGCAGAAGGCGCAGGACGGCACCTACGAACTGATCGCCCTGCCCGACGGCACCACCCAGGTGGTCTACGAGCTGACCGTCGACCTGAACATCCCGATGATCGGCATGTTCAAACGCAAGGCGGAGAAGGTCATCACCGACACCGCCCTCAAGGAACTCAAGAAACGGGTCGAAGGCTGACCGCCGGCGGTACTGAACGCCCGACCCGCCCCGTCGCCCGAGTCGAGCTGTTCATCGGCAAGGGCGGCGTCGGAAAGACCACCCTCGCCTGCGCGACCGCGATCGCCTACGCGCGGACCGGGCGGCGGGTGCTGCTGGCCTCCCTCGATCAGGCGCACTCCCTGGGCGACGCGCTCGGCTACCGGCTGCGGCACGGCGCGAAACCGGCGGTGGCCAGTGTGCCGCTGCCCGTGCTCGCCACGGCCGCACCCGATCTCGCGAGCGACCCCGAGGCCACCGATCCGGGGCTGCCGGTGGTCGGGTCCGCCGCCGCGCCGACCCTCGACGTCATCGAGGTGGATTCGCTGGCGCTGCTGGAGGATCGGTTCCGGCAGGTGCTGATGATGGCTTCCGGCGCCGGGCACGAGCACGGATTCGATCTGGGCGCACTGGATCCCGCCGAGCTCACCGGGCTGCCCGGGGTGCAGGAACTGCTGGCGCTGCTGGAGATCACGCAGTTCGCGAAGGACCAGCGGTGGGACGTGATCGTGCTGGACTGCCCGCCCTCGGCGGACATGCTGCGCATCGTGACCGCCCCCGACACCCTGCTCGGCTATCTGGAACGGGTGTGGCCCGCGCACTCTCGCACCATGGAGGCCATCGGCGCCGACTTCCGCAAGGCGGTGCTGGCGGTGACCGTCGAGCAGATCGTGGACGCGGTGACCGAAGCCCGTGATCTGCTGGCGGATCGGACTCGCACCGGCGCGCGCCTGGTGACCGTCGCCGAACAGGTGGCGGTGGCGGAATCGGCGCGGGTGCGCTCGGCCGCCGCGCTGCTGGGCCTGCGCCTGGACGCGGTGCTGGTCAACAAGGTGCTGCCGGAGATGCCCGAACCGCACCCGGCCGCGCCGCCGCATCCGGCGGTGCGGTGGTATTTCAACCGGCGCGGTGAGCAACTCGACGTGGTGACCGAGCTGCGCAAGCGGCTGCGCGATGTTCCGGTGCAGGTGGTGGGGCATGCCGGGACCGAACCGGTGGGGTTGGGCTCGCTGGCCGCACTGTCCTACGCGGTGGACGCGAGTGGTAACTGGGTGGGATGGCGTCCGGTCCCTATGCTTGGCACAGACGCGGACGGGGCGCCGCCCGTCGCCGCCGAACCGGTGGTCCGGCTCGAGTCCGGGGCGGGGGTGGCTTCGGTGTTCGCGATGCGCATGCATTTGCCGGTGGTCGATGCGTCGACACTGCGGCTGGGACGAGTGGAGGACGATTTGATCGTGGGAGCGGACGGGGTCCGGCGGCGATTGCGGCTGGCCCCGGTATTGCGGCGATGCACGGTCGACGCCGCCGAACTCGACGGCGACCACCTGGTGATCCGCTTCCGGCCCGACCCGCAGGTCTGGCCGAAATGACGACCACGCACCACCCCCGCCCCGGCCACCCGGAGGAGAACCTCGGCGAATTCGCCGAGGAGCTACGGCTGCTCGCCGAAGCCCTGCTCGAACGCGTGGAACCGGTGCTGCGCCGCACCGCGTCCGACGGGCGCACCGAATGGTCCAGCTGCAGTTGGTGCCCGGTGTGCGCGGCCGCCGCGATCGTGCGCGGCGAGCACCACGACGTGGTGGCGGCCATCGCCGAACACGGCACCGCCATCGTGACCGTGCTGCGCGAGGCGCTCGCGGAGGTGCCGGTGGACCCGGTGATCCCGCCCGATCTGGATCCGGAATCGCCGGAATATCAAGCCTGGCACCGGTACTCGCACGGGGCCGGAACCGATTCCGGCGCAGGCGATCTGCCGTTCGCCGACGCCTACGCGAACGCCCGCGGCGAACACGACGAGGAGCACGGGTCCACGGGGCCCGAATCCACCGCGAGCGCAGCCGAATCCGCCGGCCACCACGGCGCTGCCGCGAACCTCGCGGCGGTGTTCGCGCGGTTCGTGGCGGGTGCGCAGGGTCGTGCGGCGGCCCGCGCCCGGGCCCACCACAACGACGACGAGTCCGACGATTCGATGAGGCGGGGCCCCGGCGCGGCGCGCCGCCCCGAGGACCCGGACCCCGTGTCGGGCACGGGCTTTCGCGCCACAAACGGTGCGGACGATCAGGTCGACGCCACGGCGCAACCGTTCGGGCCGCCGGTGGCACGCCCCGCCGATGACCCCGCCCGACCGGCGGCCCCGGGCGATCCGGCCGCCGGACCGTCCGGTCGTGAGGCCTCCGCGTCCGGCCGCGCCGCGCAGTCCGGGCGGCGGCCCACACGCGGCAAGTATGTGCCCATCGACGTAACCATCAAGGCATGACGGGCGGTGTGGATGTGCCGTTGACCGTGGGTATCGATGTGGGCGGCACCAATATTCGGGCGTCGGTGGTCGACGGTGCGGGCGAGGTCCTCGACACCGTCACCGCCCCGACCCCGCATTCGGCGCGCGCCCTCGAGGACGGCCTCGCCCGGGCGGTGCGCGAGCTGCGCGGCCGCCACGCCATCGGCGCGGTCGGGCTGGCGGTGGCGGGATTTGTCGACGAGGACCGCGCCACCGTGCGTTTCGCCCCGCATCTGCCGTGGGAGGACGCCCCGGTCGCGCAGCGGCTCACCGATCGGCTAGGCCTGCCGGTGATCCTGGAGCACGACGCGAATGCCGCGCTGTGGGCCGAATACCGGTTCGGCGCGGCGGCGGGCGGGCGCAATGTGGTGCTGGTGGCCATCGGCACCGGCATCGGCGCGGCTCTCCTGATCAACGGCCAGCTGTATCGCGGAAGCTACGGCGTCGCACCGGAACTCGGGCATCTGCAGGTGGTCCCGAACGGCCGGGCCTGCGCGTGCGGCAAGCGCGGCTGCTGGGAACGGTATTGCAGCGGAACCGCTCTCGTGGACACCGCCCTGGAATTGCTGGCCACCGATCCGCAGCGCTCCACGGTGCTGGCGCGGGAGGCGGGCCGGGACCCGGGCTCGCTGACCGGTCGCCGGGTGGCGGGTGCGGCCCAGGACGGCGACCCGGTCGCCCTCGAGGTGATGGCGGACTTCGCGCGCTGGCTCGGCCTGGGCCTGGCCTTCGTGAGCGACATCTTCGATCCGGACCTGATCGTGGTGGCGGGCGGCGTCAGCAGTTCGGCCCCGCTGTTCCTCGACGAGGCCCGCGAGCACTACGCCGGTTCCATCACCGGCGCCCGCCACCGCCGCCTGGCCCGCATCCGCACCGCCCAATTGGGTGAGGCCGCAGGCATGATCGGCGCGGCGGAACTGGCGCGCGCGGCGGTGCTCGCCGAGCAGGGTGCCATGCCGGTCGCGCCTGCTCGCCGCTGATCACCACGATGCCCGGGCGGCTCGTCCTCGTTGCCCGGGGCGACAACTGATTTCGTGCCGATCGGGGTAACTCGTCGGGTACGACCAGAATTGGTTTGCTCCTTACCGCGGCACGGGTGTGAGACCGGTCGCGGCAATCAGCCGTCCGCTGAAGTCGCGGGGAGGCGGGGGAGTAGGGTAGGCAAGCGAGTGGTGGTGCCCGCAATGAGGCCGGTCCCGGGTATCGAAAACAGGGGAAAGGACGCGATGTTCTACTGGCTGCTGAAGTTCGTCTTGGTGGGGCCGCTGATGCATCTCATCAACCGGCCCGAGGTCGAGGGCGTCGAGAACATTCCTCCGAAGGGTGCGGCCATTCTGGCCGGCAACCATCTGTCGTTCACCGACTGGTTGTTCACCCCGCTGATGAGTCCTCGCCGGATCACCTACCTGGCCAAGGCCGAATACTTCACCACCCCCGGTCTCAAGGGTCGGCTGCAGAAGTTCTTCTTCTCCGGCACCGGCCAGTACCCCATCGATCGTTCCGGTGCGGACGCCGCCGAGTCGGCGCTCAACACCGCGCGCAAGCTGCTCGGTGAGGGCCGCCTGGTCGGCCTGTACCCCGAGGGCACTCGTTCGCCCGACGGCCGCCTCTACAAGGGCAAGACCGGTGTGGCACGCCTCGCCCTGGAGACCGGAGTGCCGGTGATCCCGGTCGCCCTGATCGGCACCGACGAGGTGTGCCCGCCCGGTCCGTTCCGCTGGCGGCCGCGCAAGGTGACGGTGAAGTTCGGTGCGCCCATCGACTTCTCGCGCTACGAGGGCATGGGCGGCAACCGGTTCGTCGAGCGCGCCGTCACCGACGAGATCATGTACGAGCTGATGCGGATGGGCGACCAGGAGTACGTGGACGTCTACGCCGCGAGCCTGAAGAAGGGCGTGCCCTCGGGCAGCCGCCCCGACGCCGACCGCGTCCCGGAGACCCTGGCGGGCTGAGCCGCCGCACGGCAACGGAAAAGGCCCCGGGAG
>NZ_JBHWHH010000199.1:0-12464 GCF_042732555.1 Nocardia sp. NPDC059764 | reverse complement strand
CCCCCTCATCGCTGCTGAAGCCGACCAGAACGCTTGCTCCGGAAGGGGTTTCGGGGGAGTAGGGAGTGATCGCGCTGTGCCAGCGCAGATGGGCGGCGCCCGGGCCGTCGTCGCGCCCCGACCAGGGGGCGGGCGGGTGATCGACAGCGGTCATAGCCGGTGGCCGTCCTTCCAGATCTCGCGCACCAGCGCCACACCCGGCCGGTAGGCCAGATACAGGTGCGAGGGTGCGTCCAGTGCGATCAGATCGGCGCGCGCACCGACCCGGATATGACCGATGTCGTTGCGCCGCAATGCGGCCGCGCCGCCCGCGGTGGCCGCCCACACGGCTTCGTCCGGGCTCATGTGCATTTCGCGCACGGCCAGTGCGATACAGAACGGAATGCTCGTGGTGTAGCAGGTTCCCGGGTTGCAGTCGGCGGCCAATGCGACGGTCACGCCCGCGTCGAGCAGGGCGCGGGCGTCGGGATACTTGTTGCGCGTGGAGAAGTCGGCTCCCGGCAGCAGGGTCGCGACCGTGCTGCTCGCCGCCAGCGCCTCGACATCCTCGTCGGTGGTGTAGGTGACGTGATCGACCGAGGCCGCGCCCAGCTCGGCGGCCAGCCGGACGCCGGCGCCGTAGCTGAGCTGGTTGCCGTGCACCCGCGGGGTGAGCCCGGCGGCGATGCCCGCCTCGAGCACCGCCCGGGACTGGTCGGCGTCGAAGGCGCCCTCCTCGCAGAAGACGTCGATCCATTTGGCGTGCGGCGCGCACGCCGGGATCATCTCGTCGATGACCAGCCGCACGTAATCGTCGCTGCGCCCGGCGAACTCCGGCGGGGTGACGTGCGCGGCCAGCAGGGTCGTCTCCGGTGTGTGCCGGGCGATGACCTCGAGGCTCCGCAACTCGTCGGCAACTGTCTGCCCGTAGCCGGACTTGGACTCGATCGTGGTGGTGCCGGTCCGCGCGGCCTCGGCGACCAGCCGGGCCATGTTCGCGTCCAGGGTCGTGTCGGTCGCGGCGCGGGTGGCGGCGATGGTGGTGCGGATGCCGCCCGCGCCGTAGGGCGCGCCTGTCATGCGGGCCGCGAACTCCGCCGACCGTTCCCCGCCGAACACCAGATGGGCGTGACTGTCGACGAATCCGGGCAGGGCGGCGCGGCCTTCCAGGTCCACCCGCGTCCCGGCGCTGCCCTCGGGCAGGCGGGCCCGCGGGCCGACCCACTGGATCAGGCCGTCGCCGAGCACCACCGCGGCATCGCGGAGCACGCCGAGCGGTCCTGCGCCGAGCTCGGGATCATTGGTGACCAGCGCGCCGATATTGTCGACGACCGTCCACTGCCCGGATTCGTGTCGCATGTGGGTTCAGTTCTCCTGCATCGGGATTCGAACGCCGCGGGTCGCGGCCACCTCGGCGGCGTGCTGGTAGCCGGCGTCGACGTGGCGGATCACGCCCATGGCGGGGTCGTTGCTCAGTACCCGCTCGAGCTTGCGGGCGGCCAGCTCGGTGCCATCGGCGATACACACCTGACCGGCGTGGATGGACCGGCCCATGCCGACGCCGCCGCCGTGGTGGATCGACACCCACGAGGCCCCGGACGCGGTGTTGACCAGCGCGTTGAGCAGCGGCCAGTCGGCGATGGCGTCGGAGCCGTCGGCCATCGCCTCGGTCTCGCGATAGGGGGAGGCCACCGAACCGGAGTCCAGGTGATCGCGGCCGATGGCGAGCGGCGCGGACAGCTCGCCGGAGGCGACCATCTCGTTGAACTTCAGTCCCGCCCGGTGGCGTTCGCCGTAGCCGAGCCAGCAGATGCGTGCGGGCAGGCCCTCGAAGTGCACCTTCTGCTGTGCCATGGTGATCCAGCGCTTGAGGTGCTCGTTCTCCGGGAACAGGTCGAGAATGGCCTGATCGGTGGCGGCGATGTCCTTCGGGTCGCCCGACAGCGCGGCCCAGCGGAACGGGCCCAGGCCCTCCTCGAACAGCGGCCGGATGTAGGCCGGCACGAAACCGGGGAACTCGAAGGCCCGCTCGTAGCCGCCCTTGCGGGCCTCGTCGCGGATGGAGTTGCCGTAGTCGAACACTTCGGCGCCGGCGTCCATGAACCCGACCATCGCCTCGACGTGCGTGGCCATGGACTTGCGGGCCTCGGTGGTGAACCACTCGGGATCCTCGGCGGCGCGCCGGTGCCAGTCGGTGACGTCGACGCCCAGCGGCAGGTAGGACAGCGGGTCGTGGGCGGAGGTCTGGTCGGTGACGATGTCGATCGGCGCGCCCATGGCGAGCAGGCGCGGGAAGATCTCCGCGGCATTGCCGACCACGCCGATGGACAGCGGTTCCCGCGCGTCGCGCTTCTGGATCGCCAATTCCAGTGCGGCTTCGAGGCTTTCGGCCTTGACGTCGAGGTAGCCGTGCGCGATGCGGCGGTCGATGCGGGTCACGTCGACGTCGACGCAGATCGCGACGCCGTCGTTCATGGTCACCGCGAGCGGCTGCGCGCCGCCCATGCCGCCGACGCCGGCGGTCAGGGTGATGGTGCCGGCCAGGGTGCCGCCGAAACGCTTGCGCGCCACCGCGCCGAAGGTCTCGTAGGTGCCCTGCAGGATGCCCTGGCTGCCGATGTAGATCCACGAGCCCGCGGTCATCTGGCCGTACATCATCAGGCCCTCGGCCTCGAGCTTGCGGAACAGCTCCCAGTTGGCCCAGTCGCCGACCAGGTTGGAGTTGGCCAGCAGCACCCGCGGCGCCCATTCGCTGGTGCGCATGACGCCGACCGGCTTGCCGGACTGGACCAGCAGGGTCTCATCGTCCTGCAGCGTCTTCAGGGTCCGTACGATGGCGTGGTAGGCGTCCCAGCTGCGGGCCGCGCGCCCGGTGCCGCCGTAGACGACCAGATCGTCGGGGCGCTCGGCGACCTCGGGGTCGAGGTTGTTCATCAGCATGCGCAGGGCGCCCTCCTGCTGCCAGCCGAGGCAGTTCAGTTCGGTGCCGCGCGGCGCGCGGACCGGGCGGGGGCCGGACGGGGTGTTGGTGGTCATCGGGACTCCTGTGTACTGACTGGTGGTGATGCCCATAACACTCCGGATTCGAGGCCTGGAACAGCGTCGGCGGCCAGGATTCTCGGATCTCAGACACTTGACGGTCGCGGCTGCCCGGATCCGCGCCGATACACTCGGTCCCGAACGTGCGGGTGTCCACCGATGGGCAGGATGTGGAACAGGTGACGAATGTGGCCATGGACGAGGTGGATATCGCGGCGCTGTACGCGGCTCGCAGCCACGGCGCGGCCCCGGCGTATCAGCGCGTCAAGGACATGATCGCGGAACAGATCGTGGCGGGCCGCTGGCGTGAGGGCGAGCTGCTGCCCTCGGAGAATCAGCTGGTCGGTGCGCTGGGGCTGTCACGCATGACGATCAATCGCGCGCTGCGTGAACTGAGCGCCGACGGGCTGGTGGACCGGCTGATCGGCGTCGGCACCTTCGTGGCCGGGCGCAAGGTCAGCTCGGCGCTGGTCGAGGTGCGCAATATCGCCGACGAGATCCACGACCGCGGACACGGGCACCGGGCCGAGGTGGTGTCGCTGGAGCAGCGCGTGGCGGACCCAGCGATCGCCCAGGAGCTCGGGGTCGAAGAGGGCAGCACCGTATTCCATTCGAAGCTGGTGCATTTCGAGGACGGCCTGGCCATCCAGCTCGAGGACCGCTTCGTGAATCCCGAACTCGCGCCCCGCTATCTGGAACAGGACTTCACCACCACGACGCCCAACACCTATCTGGTGACGGTGGCCCCGCTCGGCCGGGGCGAGCATGTCGTGGAAGCTGTGCTGCCGACCGCCGACGAGTGCGCGCTGCTCGGGCTCGACGAGACGGAACCGTGCCTGCTGATCCGCCGCCGGACCTGGTCCGAAGACCGGCTGGTCAGCGCGGCTCGGCTGCTGCACCCCGGTTCCCGCTACCGGCTCGCGGGAACCTTCGACGTGCAGGGGTCGTGACGGATCAGGCCGTGTGGACCAGGCTGCGGATCTGACGCACCGCCACCGACATGGCGGCGACATCGGCCGTGGGGCCGCGGTCGATCTCGGTGAGGGTGGACCGGGTGCGCTGGATCCGGGTGGCGTTGCGGGCCGCCCACCGGGCGATGGTGTCGGCCGCGGGCTCGGCCGGATCGGGCCGGTCGGCCAGTAGCGCCAGGCACAATCCGCGCAAGGATCCGTACAGGTCGTCGCGCAGGGCCAGGCGGGCCATCGAATTCCAGCGGTCCGCGGTGGACAGTCGTGACACCGACTGCAGCAGGCGTACCGTGCCCAGGTCCTGGCTCAGCGCGTAGTACAGCCCGGCCACGTCGGCCGGGTCGTGACCGCCCGCGTCGGCGACCTCGATGATGTCGAGCAGCCCGAACTGGTCGAGCAGCAGATGCACCCGGGTGGCCAGGTCGCGCGGCACTCCGGCGTCGACCGACCCGGCGATCCGGTCGTGCAGGTCGGCCAGTTCGCGGTCGCGCAGCCAGTCCGGGACCAGGCGCGCGTGCGCCGCCAGTCGCGGTGCGAATCTGGTTGTCTCGGAGTCGATGTCGAGCGGTTGCGGGCGGTGGGCCAGCAGCCACCGCACCGCTCTGTCGAGTACCCGCTGAGTGGTTCGGACGAGACCGTTGGTCACTGCCGCCGGGAGACCGGCGTCGGCGATATCGGCCCAGAGGCGGTGCAGCCCGAACACCCGGGCGGCGATCAGGTAGGCGCGCACCACATCCGGGCCCACGGCCGCCGAGTCCTCGCCCAACCGGAACACGAAACTGATTCCGCCGTGGTCGACGACGTCGTTGGCGAGCTGGGTCGCCACAATCTCACGGTGCAGCGGATGCTCGGACACGCTGTCCCCGAAGCGTTCTCGCAGGGTTTCGGGGAAGTAGTCGAGCAGGTGATCGTGCAGGGCGGGGTCGTCGGGCAGGTCGCCCGCGAGCAGTTCCTCCTTGATCGCGAGTTTCGCGTGCGCCAACAGGGTCGCCAATTCCGGGGAGGTCAGGCCGTGCCCGCTGTCGGCGCGCCGGGCGAGTTCGGTCTCGTCGGGCAGCGCCTCCAGGGAGCGGACCAGTCCGCGCCGGGCCTCCAGTCGCGCGATCATGCGGGTGTGCACCGCGATCCGGGCGGCCGCGTCGGCGCGGCTCACGCCCAGGACATGGTTCTGGGAACGGTTGTCCCGCAGCACCATCCGGCCGACCTCGCCGGTCATGTCCGCCAGTAGCCGGTCGCGTCCGCCGCGATCGAGGCGCCCGGCCGACATCATGCCGTCGAGCAGGATCTTGATATTGACCTCGTGGTCGGAGCAGTCGACGCCGGCCGAGTTGTCCAAGGCATCGGTATTGATTCTGCCTCCGCCACGGGCGAATTCGACGCGGGCCGGGGCGGTGAATCCGAGGTTGCCGCCCTCGCCGACCACGGTGGCCCGCATGTCGGCGGCGTTCACCCGCACGCCGTCATTGGCCTTGTCGCCGACGTCGGCCTGGGACTCGGCGGTCGCCTTGACATAGGTGCCCACGCCGCCGTTCCACAGCAGGTCGACCGGTGCGCGCAGGATCGCCTGGATCACCTCGTCCGGTGCGGCCGAGCTGACCGAATCCGGAAGTCCCAGTGCCGCACGAACTTCCGGGCCGAGCGGCACGGACTTCGCGGTGCGTGGCCAGACCCCGCCGCCGGTGCTGATGAGGTCGCGGTCGTAGTCCGCCCAGGACGAGCGGGGCAGCTGGAACAGGCGCTTGCGTTCGGCGTGGGAGACTCCGGCCTCCGGTCGCGGGTCGAGGAAGATGTGCCGGTGGTCGAACGCGGCGACCAGCCGGATGTGCTCGCTGAGCAGCATCCCGTTGCCGAAGACGTCGCCGCTCATGTCGCCGATGCCGGCCACCGTGAAATCGGCGGTCCTGGTGTCGCGGCCCATTTCGTGGAAGTGGCGCTCGACGCTCTCCCACGCGCCGCGGGCGGTGATGCCCATCGCCTTGTGGTCGTAGCCGACCGACCCGCCCGAGGCGAACGCGTCGCCGAGCCAGAAGCCGTAGCCGGCCGCGACCTCGTTGGCGATATCCGAGAAGGTCGCGGTGCCCTTGTCCGCGGCCACCACCAGGTAGGTGTCGTCGCCGTCGTGGCGGACGACGTCGCGGGCCGGGAGCACCGAACCCGTCGCCGCGTCGATATTGTCGGTGACGTCGAGCAGTCCGGCGATGAACTGTCGGTAGCAGGCGATACCCTCGGCCAGCTGTGCGGCGCGGTCGGCCGCGTCGTCACCGGTGGGGCGCGGGGGCTGTTTGACGACGAATCCGCCCTTGGCGCCGACCGGCACGATGACGGCGTTCTTCACCGCCTGGGCCTTGACCAGCCCGAGCACCTCGGTGCGCAGGTCCTCCTTGCGGTCCGACCAGCGCAGGCCGCCGCGCGCCACCGCGCCGAACCGCAGGTGC
The DNA here is from genome assembly GCF_042732555.1 of Nocardia sp. NPDC059764. Lineage (NCBI taxonomy): Bacteria > Bacillati > Actinomycetota > Actinomycetes > Mycobacteriales > Nocardiaceae > Nocardia > Nocardia sp. NPDC059764. The sequence goes on along the minus strand of NZ_JBHWHH010000199.1, from coordinate 6,043 downwards.
ACGCCTTCGACCCGGGGTGAGTAGACGAAGATCTCGAATCGTGGCCTGGGCTGCGGGAGTTCGCCGATGTGCTGCGGGTCCAGTTTGAATGACAGCACCTCGGCACGGCCGTCACGCACGAAGTAGTTGGTGCGCAGGGTGTTTCGGACGAGGGTGGTGAGGGCGCGCAGAATGCGGTCGGCTTCGAGCCCGACGACGCGGCCGATGACCTCGTTCAGGCGATCGGTCAGTTCGGCTTCGGCGGCTGCGCTGCGCGTGTCCGGCGCGAACCGAGCGTGGAACAGCTCGACCAGCAGTTGCGCGGAATCGGGGTGTGCGGCGAGGACTTCCGCGATCCGTTCCGGGCTGTAGGGGAATCCGCTCTGGCGCAGGTATTTCGCGTAGGCGCGCAGGATGGACACCGGACGCCAGGCCAGCCCCGCGCTCAGGACCAGGCGGTTGAAGGCGTCGCTCTCGGCGTCGCCGCGCCAGGTGGCGGCGAAGGCCGCGGTGAAGCGGGCGTTCGGTTCCGCGCCCGCCGTCGGCTCGCCGTCGAAGGCCAGCCCGAAGTCGTAGATCCAGCACTGGTTCCCGGTGGAATCGTCGAGCGGGTAGGTCCGTTCGTCGAGGACTTCCACGCCGAGGGATTGGATGACCGGCAGGATGCGGCTGAGCGAGACGGCCGCCCCCGCGATGTAGAGGGTGAGCCGCAATCGTCCGCGTGCTCGTCCGGTGGGCGCGTGCAGGGCGACGTCGAACGACTCCGGTCGCAGCGCTTCGATGCGGGCGATGTCGGCGGCGGCGCGGTCGGGGCCGAAGTCGTGTTTGTACCACTCGGGCAGGGAGTGGGAGTAGGCCGTGGCCGGTGCTTCGGCTGCCATTCGGGCGTGGAGGGCATCGTCCCAGTCCTGCGTCATCGTCGGAAATCTCCCCGGTGCGGCGGTTGTCTATACAACAACATACAACCAATGTGAGTGGTCTCACAAGGGTGCCGCCGAGTCAGGGCGTGACGGGCACCTGACCGGCGATGCGCGAGGTCAGGCGCTCGGCGCCCCACCGCACCGCCTGCCCCACCACCTCCGGCTCGGGATTGGACAGCGTCCGCCAGGTGGTGCTCAGGGCCGCCACCGGACGGCTGTTGTGATCGAAGACCGCCGCGCCCACCGATCGCAGGCCCGCCGTCACCAGCTCCACCTCCTCGGCCCAGCCGCGGGCACGCACCTCGTCCAGATCGCGCCGCAGCTCGGTCAGCGACCGCGGTCCGCGTCCGGTGCGGGTGAGGAAGTCGGAACGCTTGGCGTACAACGCCTTCACCTGCGCGTCCGGCAGCGAGGCGAGGATCGCGCGCCCGTTCGCGGTCAGGTGCGACGGCAGCCGGACCCCGATATCGGTGATCAGCGAGACCTCCGCCGCGGGACCCGAGCCGGGACGTTCCTTCAGGAGGTAGACCGTCTCGTTGCCGTGCAGAATGCCCAGATGCACCGCCTGCCCGAGCTGCCGGGCCAGCTGGTGCAGGATCGGCTGCGCCAGCCGTTCCAGCGGCTCGTGCCGCAGATAGGCCGAACCGATCTCGAAGGACGTCACGCCCAGCCCGTAGGCCTGGTCACCCGGTACATAGACCACGAATCCGCGGTCCACCAGCACTGACAGGATGTGGTACACCGACGAGCGCGGCAGCCCCAGATCGCGGGCCAGCACCGCTGCCCGGACCGGTCCCGGGCCGTGCGCCAGCCGGACGAGGATGTCGAGCGCCCGGCCGACGGCCGGAGAGGTGGTCGAACCCGAGGATTGCGCCATTCCCCGAATTCTGCCAGCGAAGTCAGTCCGCGAGCTCGTGCGCGGTCGCGCGCAACGTCCACGCCGGGCCGCGCTGATGCAGGGTGGTCGCGCTCAACGGCGGAATATCGATGCGCCAGAACGACTCCGGGGGAGCGTCGAGGGTGCGCAGGACCGCGGCCCGCACGATCGCGGGATGCGTCACCGCGACGATCCGGTCGCCGCGCCCGGCCAGACCGCGCAGCCAGTCGCCGACGCGGTCGATCAATCCGGTGATCGATTCGCCGCCGTGCTCGCGGAAGCCCGGGTCGGTGAGCCAGCCCATCAGCTGCTCGGACGCGAGGTCGTCCATCGATCGACCGGCCCAGTCGCCGTGGTCCAGGTCGCGCAGCGCGGGTTCCGGGGTCCCGGTGAATCCCAGTGCCCGGCAGGTCTGTTCGGCCCGCAGCTCGGGGGCGAACAGCACCGTCGCGGGCTCCGGGCCGGGCAGCCCGCCCGCCTGCTCGACCGACCGCGACCCGAGCGGGTTGAGCGGTTCGTCGACCGGGAAGCGGGCGGACTGCACGGCCTCGGTGATCGCGTGCGTCACCAGGGTGAGACGGGTGACAGCGCTCATGCCGCCACTGCGGGCGCGGCCGGGGAGCGGTCGCCGAGCAGGCGCGGCGCCAGCCAGGCGAATCCGACCCCGATGACCGCCCACACCAGCAGCTGGGCGGCGAACGCGTACAGCCGGAAGTGGTACAGGTCGTCGGCGGGGAAGCCCGGGAACACGATCGTGCCCGCCGCGTCCTTCAGCGGTTCCGGCGCTTCGTGGAACGACGGCAGCAGCGCCAGCAGCGCGCCCATCACGACGACGAAACCGGCCGCGGCGGCCACCCCCGCGGTCCAGGTGTCCACGCGCGCGGTCAGCCTGCGGCCGAGCCAGATCGCCGCGACCAGCGCGACCGCGCTGATCGCGATCAGGCCCAGGTACAGGGCCGTGCGCTCCTCGATCGTGTCCGGGTTCCCGACGGACGGCGGGTTGGCCGGGTACTTCAGGAACGGCACCGCGTACAGCGCCAGGAACATGCCGCCCGACACCAGCAGCGCCAGATTGCGCGGCGAGATCTTGCCCGCCTTGCGCAGCGCCAGGAAGTACACGACCGCGAACAGCGCGCCCAGCGCGGCGCCGAACACGATCACCCCGAAGCCCAGCCCGACATTCTGCTGCTGCGCGCGCGTGAACAGCTCGGCCCCGTGGTCCATGTCCATGGGCTTCCCGGCGGCCTGGTCCAGCGCCATCTGCGCGTGGTCGCGGCCCTCTTCGAAGTCGATGGCGCGATCGATGATCGGCTCGGACAGGATCCGGGCGAACACGAACGCCAGCGATCCGCCGAGGGCTCCCAGCAGGACCCCTCGGCCGATGATTCGCTTTTCCATTGTGGTTACTCGATTCCCGGTGCTAGTGGCAGGGGAACCCGAGGAAATGCCGGCCGTCGTGCACGAACTCGTGCACGTGCATGTCGCTGCCGAACACCGACACCGCACCCTGATCGATACCGATGAAGTAGATCGCCAGCAGCGCCAGCAGGGTGGTGCCGACCAGCCACAGCGCGGTCGTGGGGATGGAGAGCGCGCCGCTGCCGAGACCGGAGCGAGGAGCGAAAGAGGTAGCCACGAAGGACTCCTTTGAGTCAGGGGGATTCCGCGTCCCCGTTGCCGATCGAACCGACGATGTGAGGGTCTGACTCGCATCCGGCTCGCGGGGAGACCGGGCTGCTCACAGTGGCGCGACCGTTCCGGCATTGCACCGGATTCCTCATGACATCGTCGATCAACCATACGAAAGCGCATCGCCGCTGGTCAATCCGCTCGCCCGGGTCGACCACCTGATGGGATGCCGCCGCGCGTGCGGGGATCGCGCTGTCGCTGGGCTATATTCGCCAACGTAACTGGTTCGCCGGAGGTGGAGTCGAGGAGCCCGCAGACCGGCGCCGTCCGGCTGTCCTACCGGCGCGCGGCCGAACTGTTCGAAACCCACACCGCGCACTACGACGACGGCCCTCACGTCCTGCATCAGCTGCGACATTCCCGGTTGACCCACGCCGCCGAGGACGGCGCGTCCACACCGGTGTTGATGAAGTTGTCCGGCCATACCTCGGTCCGAAGCCTCGCCAAAGACGCTCGGGCGTCCGACGAGGGGCTGCGCCGGTACCAGGCCGACAGCGACCCCACCACGTATTTTCCAGCCCCAGCGTGTCCGGAAACTGTTCAGCACGGTCGAATCCCCCTGAATGCCTGGTGTGCTAGTCGCTTCCATTGCCTCACCGGCACCGGAGTCTTGTCCGCGAGACCACCCCGAGCATTCTGACCACTACCGGCGATCGGTATGTGCCCATGGTGCATTCGACCCTAGGGTGCAGCACGCGGTCACCACTGCTGCGCGGGTCCGCCATTGCAGGGGATGACTTGAACGACGCTCGTGAGGGTTCTGCCCTCGAGGGTTTGGCCGTCCAGGCACATGGCTCCGTCGACGCCGTTGTGGAGAGTGTTGCCGGGGCCGGTGAACCACTGCTGTGCGAGGCCGCCGTTGCACGGGATGACTTGAGCGACTCCCGTCAGCGAGACGCCGTCCATTGTCTGCGCGTCCAGGCACATGCCGGGATTGAGGCCGTTGCGCAGACTGTTGAAGGATCCACTGATCCACTGCTGCGCGGGTCCACTATTGCAGGTGATGACCTGAGCGACCCCCGTGAGTGTGACGCCGTCCATCGTCTGCGCGTCCAAACATGTGCCCTGAACAAGCCCATTGACCAGCGTCATACTCGCCGCCGAGGCCGACGGCGCGCAAATCACCATTGCCGCGGCGGCCAGCGCGGCTCCGCCCCCGAGCAAACGCACCGGCTGCCGACTCCCTCGCTGCGCCGACGGACCGTCCGCCGACTGACCCACTCGAGTAACAAGCGGCTTCTTCATATCGTTCCCCTCCGCGTCGCATCCAACACCCCGGAGCGACTTCCGTTGTAGTCGAACATCTTCCGTCCGACGCGAAGCGAATAGTATCCAGGGCAGCTTTCAAGATCCTTAACAACCTCATGCGCCCGGCCCGCCCGATCGCACCCGACAATGTCGGGCATCGTCGTTTTACGAAAGGGTAGGCATGGATGATGTGCTCGGCCGCAGGGCATTTGAAGCATCGGTGCCGGGGCCCAGTGTTCGTGACCGCCCGCACAACGCGAATCCAAGCCGATTCGAATCCCGCCGACGGGCCGCGATCAGCTCCCGATCGGTGTTATCGAGATGAAAGAACCGCTCCAGCTCGACCCGCCGACAACACACCGAACTGGTCGTATCCGGCCCGGCCCTCATCACCCACAACCCGACATGCAACCACCACGCGCCCATCGATTCAGCGCATCGGCCTCCACCGCAAAGCGTTTCGGTCACCGCACCCTCAAGCGCCAGTTTCCGCTCAACTGGACCACACACGCCGTAGCCGAAGGCCGGGGCGTGCCGCACGCTCTGCGAACGAACGCGGTGCGCCCCGGCCGCCCGGTCAGGTGATCGGCGCGTAGGGGATGGTCCGGGAACTGTTGTCGTCCACCCGGATCGGACGACCCAGCTGCGGGAACGCGCGCTGCGCGCAGTCGGTGCGCTCGCAGACCTTGCAGCCCGCGCCGATCGGCACCGCCGTGCGCGGGTCGTCGACGGGCAGGCCGTGCGAGTACACCAGCTTGTCCGCGTAGGTCAGGTCGCAGCCCAGCCCGATGGCGAAATCCCGGGTGGGCGACAGGTATCCGGGCGTCTTCTCGTCGGTGGTGCGCGCCAGCCACAGATAGTTGCGGCCGTCGGGCATGCGGGCGATCTGGGTGCGGATGCTGCCCGGCGTGGAGAACGCGTCGTGCACCACCCACAGCGGGCAGCTGCCGCCCACCCGGGAGAAGTGCAAGGCGGTGGCGGACTGGCGTTTCGAGATGTTCCCGGCGCGATCGGTGCGGACGAGGAAGAACGGCACCCCGCGCTTGCCGGGCCGCTGCAGGGTCGACAGGCGGTGGCAGACGGTCTCGAAGCCGACCTCGAAGGTGGCGTCGAGCAGTTCGATGTCGTAGCGGGCATCCGGCCCAACCTCGATTTCCCCACCGGCCCCGCCTACTATCTGCTGGGCTTCGACATCGAGGCGTTCACCCCGATCTTCGTGATGAGCCGCGTCACCGGCTGGGCCGCCCACATCATCGAGCAGAGCGAATCCAACGCCCTGATACGGCCGCTGAGCGAATACGTCGGCGTCCCGCCACGACCGGTCGTGGCG
>NZ_JBHWHH010000198.1:0-12465 GCF_042732555.1 Nocardia sp. NPDC059764 | reverse complement strand
GCCAGGGGTTGTCTGATCGCGTTCGGGGGGTAATGTGGGCCGAAATTCTTTCGGTTGATTCGTGATCCGGGGGGCGTTATGAACTCGATTTTTCGAACCATCGGCTGGACCGCCACCGCGGCTGTCGTCGCGAGTGTGGGCCTGGCATCCACGCCGTTCGCGGGGGCGGACGGACCCGCCCCGGTCGTGAACGACTGCATCACCAACCACACCGTGGAGAAACCCGGCAGCATGCTGCTCGCCTGCGGTGACGGTGGGCTCAGCGTCCGCGACATCGCCTGGAGCAGTTGGGGTTCCGACACCGCCGAGGGCGACGGCACCGAATACCGGCGAGTGTGCGAGCCCAGCTGCGCGGCCGGGCACACGGCCAGCGGCGCGACCCATGTGACGCTGCGCAAGGTGCAGGACGGCTACTTCACCGAAGCCGCCATCACCGATCTCGACGGCAAGTCCGAAACCTGGCCGGTAGGACCGATTCGCCGCTGATCGCGGCCGGCTCGACCACGATCGCTGATCGCACGCCAGGTGGCCCGCTACCGCTGTTTCAGCGGGCGAGTTCGGTCAGGAGGCGGACCGCTTGGCCATGGCGGTGAGCAGGCGTTTGACCGGGCTCTCGGCGTTGTAGGCGGCGGACAGCGCGGCCAGTCGCTCCGGATCGGCCGGGGTGAGCGGCAGCAGGTCGGGGCCGGAGTATTCGACGGTGGCGTCGCGGACGACCCGGACCACCGGGGCCGCGGCCTTCAGATAGTCATCGGCGGCAACGAGTTTCGCGCGCACACCCTTCGCGAGATCGGAGTCCGGGTCGGCGGCCGCCTCCCGCAGCGCCTCCACCGAGCCGAACTTGGTGATCAACTGGGCGGCGGACTTGTCGCCGATTCCGGCCACACCCGGCAGGCCGTCGGAGGCATCACCGCGCAGCGTCGCCATATCGGCGTACGCGGGGCCCGCGATGTCCTCGGGCACACCGTATTTGGCTGACACCTCGGCCGGACCCCACAGCTCGGCCTTCGCCAGCCCGCGCCCGACATAGAACACGCGCACCGGCGGCGTCGGCGTATCGCGGACCAGTTGCAGCAGATCGCGATCGCCGCTCACGACGATCACCTCGTCGGCGCCCTCCCGCGCGGCCAGCGTCCCGATGACGTCGTCGGCCTCGAGACCCTCCGCGCCCGCGGTCGCGATCCCCGCCGCCTCGAGCAGCTCCATGATCATGTCGACCTGCGGTGTCAGGGTGTCGGGGACTTCCTCCGCGATCACGCCCGCGACCGGCTCGCCCGCGTCCTCGGCCACCCGGTGCGCCTTGTACGACGGCAGCAGGTCCACCCGGAACCGCGGCCGCCAATCCAGATCCAGGCAGACCACCAGCCGGCTCGGCGCGTGCTGCTTGACCAGCGCGGCGATCATGTCGGTGAACCCGCGCAGCGCGTTCACCGGCCGCCCGTCGGGCGCGGTGATCTTCTCCGGGATCGCGTAGAACGCCCGGAACCACAGACTGGCCCCATCGAGCAGCAACAGCGGACCGGCGGCAGGGTTGCTCATAGCGCACGACCCTACCGTTCGCCCCTGACAGCGCGGCCGATGACGGCGCGGAGAGTCCAACCCTTGGATTCGTGCCCGGGTCCATCGAATTCGATGTGCCGACGGTGGCCGCGGTGTGTCGAGCCGGTACGGCGCTGCGAGCGCGGTTTCAACGGCAGGGCGTCGCGGGAAACGCGGCATGGCCTGCTCAGAGCGCGGATCTGTTGCGCGGCGGCGGCGCGCGCCAGATGCGACCGTGCGCTGCAGCGCACAGCGCAGTTGTTCGCGGGTCGAAAGGTGCTCGGCGGCAGGGTGGTCGGGTGATGCGGCGGTGGGGGTACCCGGTGGTGGGGGTGCGAAGTTCGGCGGTGGCTGGAGGGTGGCGGGGCGGGGGAGTAGCGTCGGATGGCATGAGCTCTCATGACGAGTCACGGTTCGCGGCGGAGGTCTATGGGGCGCGGTTGGAGCGCGCCGCGCGGTTGGCCAGGGATGCGCATCTGGACGCGCTGCTCATCACCCCCGGGCCTGACCTGCGGTTTCTCATGGGGTCGCGGGCGCAGTCGTTCGAGCGGCTGACCTGCCTGGTGATCCCGGCCAGCGGGGAGACGCCCTCGGTGGTGATCCCGAAGCTGGAGCTGGCCTCGCTGAAGGGGTCGGCGGCCGGGGAGCTGGGGTTGCAGATCGTGGACTGGGTCGACGGGGTCGATCCGTACCGCATCGTCAAGAACGTTCTCAATGCCGGTGCGCGCGTGGCGGTCACCGATGTGATGCCCGCCCTGCACCTGCTGCCCATCGCCGATCAATTTGGCTCGCTACCGGTTTCGGCGACCCCGCTGCTGCGCGAGCTGCGAATGCGCAAGGACCCCAGCGAGACCGAGGCCCTGCGGCGCGCGGGCGCGGCCATCGACCGGGTGCACGCCCGCATGGGTGAGTTCCTGCGCCCCGGCCGCACCGAGGCCGAGGTGGGCGCTGACATCGCCGCCGCCATCGTCGAGGAGGGCCACACCGAGGCCGACTTCGTCATCGTCGGCAGCGGTCCGCACGGCGCGGACCCGCACCACATGGTGTCCGACCGCGTGATCGAGCCCGGTGACGTGGTGGTCATCGATATCGGCGGACCGGTCGAACCCGGCTACTTCTCCGACTCCACCCGCACCTATGTGCTGGGTGAGCCGAGCGAGGAGGTGGCGGCCCAGTTCGCGGAACTGGAACGCGCCCAGGCCGCCGCGGTGGCGGCCGTCCGCCCGGGCGTCACCGCCGAGTCCATCGACGCCGCCGCCCGTGACGTGCTGGCCGCGGCCGAGCTCGCCGACTACTTCGTGCATCGCACCGGCCACGGCATCGGCCTGTCGGTGCACGAGGAGCCCTACATCGTGGCGGGCAACGACCTGATCCTGCAGGAGGGCATGGCGTTCAGCATCGAGCCGGGCATCTACTTCCCCGGCCAGTGGGGCGCCCGCATCGAGGACATCGTCATCGTCACCGCGGACGGCTGCGAGTCGATGAACAAGCGTCCCCACGGGCTGACCCGGCTATGACCGCCGAGCCCCCGCGGCAGGTCAGTGGCCGAGGGCGGGGGCTCCCGGCTTGAACACGCTGCTGGCCAGCACGCGCTGGACCTGGATGGCGATGACCACGCGGGTCGGGTTCTCGCGGGGCTGGCGGTAGCGGCCCGCGTAGCGGTCGACGGCGTCGGCCACCGCGGCCGGGTCGTCGAGCACGGTGGCCGGTCCCTCGAGGGTGATCCAGCGCGGGCCGTCGACCTGGCTCACCGCCGCGTACCCGGAGCGGCGCACATTGTTGGCCTTCACCGAGCCGTCGTTGGTGATGATGCGGGCGATCCCGGCCTCCGGATCCCAGGTGAAGCCGACGGCGACGACGTGCGGGGTGCCGTCGGCGCGCAGCGTGGACAGGGTGGCCAGGTGACGTTCGGTGACGAAGTCGGCGGCGGCGGGGGACAGTTCGGGGCGTGCGGCGGTGCTGGTCATGATTCGACGCTAGCAATCCACCGTCGGGCGCACCGGGCGGTGGTGCCCGGGTGGCACACTGTGGGCCATGGGTTTCGGATCGCGGGACGTCGACAAGGGCGTCGTACTGGTGCTGGGTGGGCGCAGTGAGATCGGGCTGGAAGTGGCGCGCCGGCTGTCGCCGGGCCGGGAGGTCATTCTCGCGGCGCGCGGCGCCGACCGGTTACAGGCACAGACCAAGGAGCTGCTGATCGCGGAGGCGGCGGCGGTGCACTGCGTCGAGTTCGACGCCGACGACATGGCCTCGCATCAGCCGTTGCTGGAGAAGATCATCGCCGAGCACGGGCGCATCGGCGTCGCCGTGGTGGCCTTCGGAATCCTCGGGGATCAGGCACTGGCCGAACAGGATCCCGAACACGCGGTCGCGATCGTGCAGACCGATTTCGTGGCGCAGGTCAGCGTGCTGACCAGTCTGGCGAACCTGCTGCGCGAGCAGGGTGACGGGCAGATCGTGGTGTTCAGCTCCATCGCGGGCGTGCGGGTGCGGCGCGCCAACTACGTGTACGGGTCGGCCAAGGCGGGCCTGGACGGGTTCGCCACCGGCCTGCAGATGGCCCTCGAGGGCAGCGGTGTGCACCTGCTGATGGTGCGGTCCGGGTTCGTGATCGGCCGCATGACCGCGGGCATGAAGCCCGCCATCATGTCGAGCACCCCGGACCAGGTGGCCGACGCGGTGGTGGCGAGCCTGTACCGGCGCGCCCGCAATGTCGATGTGCCGCGCCGCATTCGGCTGCTGTTCATCGCCATGCGCTTCACCCCGCACGCGCTGTGGCGGCGGGCCCGCCGATGACCGACCTTCCCGTGCCGTCGGTCCCGATCGCCGTGATCGGGATCGGGGCCGACGGCTGGGACGGCCTGGGCGGTCCGGCGCGGCGCGAGATCGCCGCCTGCGATGTACTGCTCGGCTCCGCACGGCAATTGGCGCTGATTCCCGAGGGCGAGACCGGCGCGGAGCGGGTGGCGTGGCCCTCGCCGCTGGTGCCCGCCCTCCCGGGCCTGCTGCGCGAGTACGCGAACCGCAAGCTGGGCGTCCTCGCCAGCGGTGACCCCATGTTCTTCGGCATCGGTGTGACCCTGACGAAACTGGTTGGGGCCCAGGCGCTGCGCGTGCTGCCGCAGCCGTCGTCGGTGTCGCTGGCGTGCGCCCGCCTGGGCTGGGCGCTGGATGCGACGCCGGTCGTCAGCGCGGTCGGCCGTCGCGTGGAGACCGTGCTGCCGGAATTATCCTCCGGCCGCAGGATTCTCGTCCTGAGCTCCGACGAGCACACCCCGGCCCTGGTGGCGGAGCTACTGGCACGCAATGGATTCGGCGAGTCGGCTCTCACGGTCCTGGAACAGCTTGGCGGTCCCGCCGAACGCCTGGTGACCGACACTGCCACCCGCTGGGATCACCCTCTCGGTGACGCGTTGAACATCATCGCGATCGACTGCGTGGCGGACCCGTCGGCACCGCGGCTGACTCGCCTGCCCGGCCTCCCCGACGGGGTCTACGACGGCGACGGCCAGCTCACCAAATCGGAGGTGCGGGCGCTCACCCTGTCGGCGCTGGCGCCCGCGCCCGGCGAGCTGCTGTGGGACGTCGGCGGCGGGTCCGGCACCATCGCGATCGAGTGGTGCCGCACCCACCCGTCGTGCCGGGCGGTCACGTTCGAACGGGTCGAGAGCCGCCGCAAGCAGATCGCCGCCAATGCCGCCGCCCTCGGCGTCCCCGGCGTCGATGTCCACGGTCCGGCTCCCGATGCCTTCGCCGACCTCCCGGCCCCCGCCGCGATCTTCATCGGCGGCGGCCTGACCCAGGACGGGATGTTCGGCGCCTGCTGGTCCCGCCTGCGTCCCGGCGGCCGTCTGGTCGCGAGCGCCGTGACCGCCGAATCGGACAGTCTGCTCCTGCGCCTGGCCGACCAACACGGCGGCACCCTGCGCCGCTTCCAGATATACCGCGCCGAACCCCTCGGCGGCTTCACCGCCTGGCGCCCCCAACTCCCCGTCACCCATTGGGTGACGACGAAACCCGCCGCGCCACCAGGTTAGCCATGCCGAGGCGCGCGGTCAGCCGACCGGAGGGAGTGCGAGGGGGCCGGGTTCGAAGACGGTGACCAGGACGACGATATTGCCGTAGGGGGCGGAGCCGTTGGCGAGGCGGTGCGCGGCCTTGGCCAGTGACGTGCGCCAGCCGTACTTGGCTTCGATCGCGGCTTCCACCTTGGGGAGCAGGTCGCCCTCGGGGACCAGGTTGGCGTGGCCCATGAGCTGACGGCTGCCCACAGCCGGGTTGCCGCGCCAGTCGCCGGGCTGGACCAGGACGCGGGGGTCGAGGGCGAGTTGCTCGGCTTCCGCGGCGAACGACGAGACGCGGAAGGCGAGGCCGTTGTCGCCGAAGGGAATCACCAGCCGCGGGGCGGTGACCAGTTGGCGGTGTCCGAGAGTCCTGGTGACCAGTGCGGTCTTGGCCTTCTCCCAGACCGTCGACGGCCGCGCCGCCGCGGCCTGGGCCGGTATGGTCCGGTCCGGTGTGGCCGACACGGCCACCGTGGGTCGCGCGAACGGGGTGCGGCCGACCGCCGCGTCGATGGTCATATCGGTCATCGCCTTCGATCCTTCCGTGCCGGTTCCTCTGCCTGGGCTCGGTGTCGGGCGCGCGCGAGCCGGTGCGGTTCGGCACCAACACGGCGTTTGCCGTGTATTCGCTCATCAGGCGGCGACCCTTTTACTGTCGGTCGGTCCAACCGGTCCGCGCAAGAGCGACACACTGGGCCGCTCCTTGGGTTTCGCCACTCGTCACCTTCGGGCCACCCTGCCCCAATGCATCTCGACGGCACTGAGCCCTCCCCTTCGATAGTCCCGGCGTTTCGCGGATCCGGCAACGACACTGGTCAGGCGCATGTGCACCGGTAACGGAAAAGTCGCTCCAGGCGGCGTCAGTGGGACGCAGGCGCATAGGTGACGTGTCTCGAATCCCCGCGGGTGGAACAGGTCGGTCTGTGTGAGGCCGGGCTGGGGGACCGGGTGTCGTGTTTACTGACGGTATGGCGCTGTTCGGTCGAATGGTCTCGGCCGGTTCGCGATTCGCGAATCGTCGCGGCATCTACCTCGGTCGTCGATCCACGAGAGTGCACGTGCGCGTCTATCGGTGGTCGCGCGGCCGGATCGGCGGGCGCGTGCCGGGTTGGCGGGACGGCCGCATCCTGCTGCTGGACCACGTCGGCGCGCGCAGCGGTGTGCGCCGGACCTCCCCGCTGATGTACGTCGAGGCGGATGGCGTGCTGGCCGTCGCCGCGTCCAAGGCGGGGGAGCCGGAGCATCCCGCCTGGTTCCACAATCTGCTCGCGCACCCGGACACGGTCGTGCGGGTCGGCGGCACGGTGCGGCCGGTGCGGGCGCGCGTGGCGACCGCGGACGAACGGGAGCGGTGGTGGCCGCGGTTCGTGGCGGCGATGCCGGACTTCGCGTTCTATCAAGAGCGCGCGGCCGGACGGCTGATTCCGGTAGTGCTGCTCGAGCCACGGTGACGGTTCCGCGCCGGGCTGTCCGTTCGGCCCGAATTGCCCTGCCCCCGTGTGGAACAACGTTGTTTGACCTGTTGGGGGCGGGTTTCGCCTAGGCTGGCCGACGTGAGTGCTGCCGTGTCGCGAACGATTGCTTTGCCGCACTGCCGGGTGAGTTACGCCGAGTACGGTGCGGGGGATGGGATGCCGGTGCTGTACTGCCACGGCGTCCCCGGAACGCATGTCGAGGGTGAGGCTTTCGACGAAGCCGGGGCCGCCGCCGGGGTCCGCGTCATCGCGGTCGACCGCCCCGGCATGGCGGAATCCTCGCTACCGGCGGGGGAGCAGGTCGCCGACTGGGCGGCCACCGTGGCCGCCCTGGCGGACCGGCTGGGCCTCAACCGTTTCGGTGTGATCGGTGTGAGCGGCGGCGGACCGTTCGCCCTCGCCGTCGCCGCACGCCTGCCCGATCGCGTCACCGGCGTGGCCCTCGTGTCCGCTCCCGCCCCGGCGAGCGAACAGCCCGCCGCCGAGGATCTCGACCCGGTGGCGCTGCGCCGGCGCAAGGGGTTGAACGTCCTGCGCCGCGTCCCGTTCCTGGTCCACCCCATGGCCCTCGAGATGTCGGTGGTCATCCGCCGCCGCAATGGCGTCGCGGGCCTGGTCTCGCAGATGGCCCCCGTGGACCGCGACCGTGTCGAGGCCGACCCGGAGCTCTCCGCCAAACTCGACACCAACCTGCGCCGCAGCTTCGAACAGGGCAGCCGCGGTTTCGCCGCCGACATCCGCCTGGTCTTCACCCGCGACTGGGGTTTCGACCTGACCGAGGTGACCGCCCCCGTCCAGGTCTGGCACGGCGAAGCCGACGGCAATGTCCCCGCAGCCGATGCCACCCGCCTGGCCGCGGCCCTCCCACGAGCCCGCCTGCATCGCGTGCCCGGTGCGGGTCACCTGCTGTTCGTCGAACGGTCCGCCGACATCCTGGCCTCGTTGCGAGCCGATCTGGCCTGAGCCGCCGCGCCCGCGCCGGGTCACGCCGGCGATCACCGCCGCGGTGCGGTGTGAGGCGTGGCTCGGCCGGGAATGCCCGGCCGCCCACCCGGCTTACAGAGGCGGGAGGGATCGGCTGGTGGAGGTGAGCGATGGCGGTGCGTGAATCGGAGGTCCGGGTGGTCCCGGCCGCGGATCGGTGGCGGTGGCGTAGCGGGTGGCTCGATTCCCGGCAGTCGTTTCCCGCGACCGGCAGCTTCGATCTGGCGGCGAACGCGCACGGCCTGCTCCTGATCCACAACGAGGACATCGTCGATCCCGGTGAAGGGTTCGACACCCATCAGCACCGGGATATGGAGATCGTGACCTGGGTGCTGGAAGGCACTGTCGCGCACCAGGATTCGGCGGGCAATTCCGGTCTGATCCATCCCGGCATGGCGCAGCGCATGAGCGCGGGCGCCGGAATCATGCATTCGGAGCGCAATGGCGCGGGCTATCTGGAGCGGGAGCGGCTGCATGTCGTGCAGATGTGGGTGCCGCCCGACGAGCCCGGGGTGACCCCCGGCTATCAGGAATTGGATATCGCCGACCGGTTGACCGGAAACGGTCTGGTCACCGTCGCGTCCGGGATGCGCCGAGACCGCGATCGGACAGCCATCGCGATCGGCAACAGTGGAGCCGCCTTCCAAGTGGCGAGGCTGGACCCCGGCCACGCCATCCAGGTCCCCGACGCGCCGTACGGCCATGTCTTCGTGGCCCGCGGATCGGTGGATTTCGAGGGCTCCGGCAGGCTGTCGCACGGCGACGCGGTGCGCATATCCGCAGGTGGCGGGCACACTGTGACCGCGCTGGAGCCTGCCGAGGTGCTGATCTGGGAGATGCATACCGCACTGGCCTGAGTGTGTGCTCAGGCACGATTGTTAGAGATTATTTCCAAAAGGTGGCATTCTTTAAGGCTGAGAACGGGCTGTCGAACTGATCGCCCGGCTCGCTACAGAAAGAACGCATCAAGTAATGACGCAAGGCACTGTGAAGTGGTTTAACGGCGAAAAGGGATTCGGCTTCATCGCCCAGGACGGTGGCGGCGCCGATGTCTTCGTCCACTACTCCGCGATTACCGGCTCCGGGTTCAAGTCCCTCGATGAGGGTCAGCGCGTCGAGTTCGAAATCGGCGAAGGCCAGAAGGGCCCGCAGGCCCAGCAGGTCCGCGCCATCTAGTCGTCGACCACGAGGAAGCCCGCGCATCACCGCGCGGGCTTTTTTCGTGCCCGCGTCTCGTCACCCCGGGCAACCTCGACTGCGAGGGCTCGGCAACCGGAACCCTGCTGTCACTCGGGCTCGGCGCCGCTGCCTCCGCGTCCGCCGCTGACGATATTCAGCCCGTCGACAGCTCGCTCGCCCTGTGTTTCACCATCCCGGTGGATTCGGCCGATCTGGTCTGGTGCCTGTGCATCGGGGCGATCGGACCGCTGTGCGCCCGGATTCGCCGATTCTGTCGCGCCGCTGAAGAAGTCGCGGTAGACGCGGAACGCCATGGCCAGGTAGGCGATGGTCTTGGGGATCATCAGCAGTCCCAGTTGCGGGATGCGGCGGGCCCACAGGATGACCGGAAGGTAGCAGGCGAAGGAGGCCGCCATGGCGTCGGAGAGGAAGCGGAAGGTGCGGTCGCCGGTGCGGGTGGCCTCTCGACGCATGAGGTAGATCTCGCTCGCGCCCACGGCCAGCAGCGGGACGTTGCGGTCGACGCCGTATCCTTCCGGGGTTTCGTCCTTGTCCCAGTTGTTGAACGGGGTCGCCAGCAGGATCAACCGCACGAACGACAGTCCCAGCAGCGACCGGGTGAAGCCGTCCCAGGACCGCCGGAACCGCAGCCGCCAGGCATCCAGGGACAGCACGTAGAACAGGGTGATCGTGATCGAGGTGGCCATCTCCCCGAGTCCGATCAGGCTCGCCCGCCGTCCCCGCCAGGTCAGATACCCGCGGTCATCACCGCGTGCCATCGACACCGCCCGCAATGCCAGATGGGCGGTGTCGCCGGTCGCCAGCAGCGTGAACGCCTCCTCGAACCGGGCCGCGGTCTCGCGCTGTTCCTGAGGAACCCGGTTGCGGTTCCTCCTCATGGCGATCACCAGCCCCCAGATGACCGCCAGATAGGACACGTTGAAAGCCAGCTCGAATCGTTTTCGCATAACGGTCAGTCTGTTGTGTCGACCCGGTCCGGGAGCAGGGCCCAAGGTCCCTTTGCTTCCGACGTCCGATGGAGATCCCACTCCAACCTCGGTCATCCCGCGGCCGGGGCATGAGTCGGCCGAAGGACACTGTCGAGTCGCCAGCTCGAGATCAGCCGGCCGGCGCGGGCGCGGTGCCGGACCGGACGGCTGAACCGGTTCTATTGGGTCGGCGAACGGTCCGGTTGATTGCAGAAGAAGGCAATGCAGAAAGCCTGCACATCGGTGACCTTCGGCCCTTCTCCGAGCCGTACGTGGAGCGGCACCCTCGGCATGCACCGTGATGCGGTGTCCGGCGTGCGGAGAATGTGGAGGTGGTGCGATGCTGCGGGCGTCCGAGGCGTGGACCTCGATGGCGTTTCCTGAGGTGGTCGTGGTCGCACGAGGTCGGGTGCCGATGCTCGAGGGGGAGCGGTACGCCGGAGCGGTGGGCCGTCAGCTGCGACGTATGTGCGTGGAAGACGGTGCGCGGCTGCGGATCACCGGGCCGAATTGCGATATCGGTCCCTTCCTTGCCCAGGTGAACCTGTCGGTCGGTGGCGCCGCGATGCGGGTGCAGACGCTGACCCATGGGGCGGGAGATGCCCTGCCGGTGGTCGTGCGGCTGGAACGCCAGGTTCTGGCCGCGCAGAAGGCATGGCAGCCGCGACCATGGCCGGAGACCGCTCGCCGCTCGTTGGACGCGCCGCTGCCGGGTTCGATCTCGCGCCGTAAATCGGTTCCATTGCAGAGCATTTCGCCGATGGAGGCGGCCATGATGATGGACTCGATGGACTACGACGCGCACGTGTTCATCGACAGTGATACCGGCGAGGACGCCGTCGTCTATCGGGCCGGACCCACGGGGCTGCGGCTGGCGCGCACACATAGTGTCCGGCCCCCGGGCGGGCGTGGCGACACCGCCGGATCCTTCGTCACCGATTCGCGTCCGGCCCCGGTGCTCACCGAAGAAGAAGCGGTGCAACGTGTTTGCGACAACGGGTTGCCGTTTCTGTTCGCCGTCGATCCGGACACCGGCCGTGGGCGGCTGCTGTACCGCCGCTACGACGCCGATCTCGGACTTGTCGCTGCTGATACCGGGTAATCGCGACCGCGAAGGTTCGTAGCCCTTTCCCCATACCTGTCGTCCTACCCCGATGTGCGCTTCTTCGTGAACGCCTGCGGGGCGTATCGCCGTGCTCCACCTCTCCGATTCCTGTCTCCGAAAATGAAAGGCGGATAGTCCGTTGGCGCGTGAACTGACTCAGCTGGAGATCCTCACCGAACTCGAATCCGAGGCCGCGGCGGCACTGAACCGGCATTTGTCGATGGCCAAGGATTGGCACCCGCACGACTACATCCCGTGGGACGAGGGTCGCAACTTCGCCCAATTGGGCGGTACGGACTGGGATCCCGAGCAATCGCAGCTGTCCGAGGTGGCGAAGGCGGCGCTGATCACCAATCTGCTCACCGAGGACAATCTGCCTTCCTATCACCGGGAGATCGCGGAGAACTTCTCCCAGGACGGTGCGTGGGGTTCCTGGGTCGGGCGCTGGACGGCGGAGGAAGCCCGCCACAGCATCGTGATTCGCGACTATCTGGTCGTCACTCGCGGTGCCGATCCGGTTGCGCTCGAGAACGACCGCATGACGCATATGACCAATGGCTTCGCTCCGCCGGTGGATGAGATCACTGCCGCGGGGCAGGCCGGATTCCTGTATTCGGTCGCGTACGTGTCTTTCCAGGAATTGGCCACCCGGATCAGCCACCGCAATACCGCCGCCGTATGTGGCGATCCGATCGCCGATCGCATGTTGCAGCGTGTCGCGCTGGATGAGAACCTGCACATGATCTTCTATCGCGCGATGTGCGGCGCGGCGCTGGATCTGGTCCCGGATCAGGCGATGGAGGCCATCGACCTGATCGTGGAGAATTTCCGCATGCCCGGCGCGGGAATGCCCAACTTCCGGCGCCACGGCGTGCTCATGGCCAAACACGGCATCTACGATCTGCGCCAGCATCTCGAGGAAGTGCTCCAGCCGGTCATGCGGCAATGGAACATCTTCGACCGCGACGACTTCGGACCTCGTGGCGAGCAGGCCCGGGACCGCCTGGCGGGATTCCTCGACAACCTCGAGCACAATCAGATCCCCCGCTTCGAGGAACAGCGCGATCGCGCCCTCGCGCGTGAGGCTGCTCGGGTCTGATCACCATCGCCGCGGCGGTGTCTTGTCTCTG
>NZ_JBHWHH010000197.1:0-12580 GCF_042732555.1 Nocardia sp. NPDC059764 | reverse complement strand
CGCGCGCTCTGTGTGGGTCGATCAGTGGGTGTGCGCCAAGGCCGATAGCTCGGGGGCGTCGATCTCGCGAATGCCCGCCGAGGTCACCTCGAGCACCCGGGCGGTGCCGATGTCGAAGAACAGGCCCTTGATCTGCAGCCCGTGTTCGGCCATGGCGCGCCGGACCACGGGGTGGGCCCGCAGGGTGTCCAACTGGACCGCCACATTGACGATGGAGAGCTGATCGTCCACGCCGTATCCGGCCCGGGCGGCCGCGGCGGCGACCGGGTCGTCGGGGTGGAAGCGGTCCAGGCTGGCGCGGCCGTGGACCAGCCAGTTGCCCAGGCCGGGTCCGGTGGGTCCACCCGCGACCAGGGCTTTCATCGCCCCGCAGGCGGAGTGGCCGCACACCACGACATTGTCGACACGCAGTTCCTCGATGGCGAACGACAGCGCCGCCTCGATGGAGGTGTCGCGGCCGCCGGGGACCACGAAGTTGCCGACATTGCGGATCGTGAACAGATCACCGGGTCCGGTATTGGTGATCACGTTGGGCACGATCCGCGAATCCGCGCAGGTCAGGAAGAGCGAGTGCGGGTTCTGGACGTCGCGTAGCTCGTCGAGGTGCGGGCGCACCACGTGGGCGTTGCGGCGGTGGAAGGCGGCCACGCCGTGGGTGATCGGGTTGCCGTCGTCCTCGCGCCAGGGGCGCAGCACGTCGTCGAGCAGGGTGCGGGCGCGGCCGCGGACCGGCGGACCGGCCAGGGCATGCGCCATGCGGGCGGTGCCGAGTTCCACGTATTCGACTGTGCCGCCGGTGTTCTCGTGCTGATTGGCCCAGTCGTGGATGGCCTCGTAGGCGGCGTGGTCGAGGAAGTCGACGCTCAGTTCGACCAGCACGTCGGCGCCGGTCGGGACCTTGCCCAGTTCCGCGGACAGTTTCGGCAGCGCCAGGAAGGTGCAGGTGCCGTCGATGCTGACCAGCCAGCGATCGGTGCCGGCGACCTCGCCCGCGGTCACCGACACGCGCACGACTCGCCACAGCAGCAGTCCGAAGGCCAGGACCAGGCCGATGATGACGCCCTCGAGCAGGTTCAGGAACACCACGCCGAGCACGGTCACCACGTACACCAGCAGGTCGCCGGTGCGACGGGCCAGCTTGATGTGGGCCAGTTTCACCAGCTGCACGCCGACCACGATGAGCAGACCGGCCAGCGCCGATTTCGGAATCTGCTGCACCAGTCCGACCAGCGCGACCGAGAACACCAGCACCCAGACGCCGTGCATCAGGGCGGAGGCGCGGGAGCGCGCCCCGGCCTGCACATTGGTGGCACTGCGCACGATCACGCCGGTGACGGGCAGGCCGCCCAGGGTGCCGGAGATCATGTTGGCCGCGCCCTGACCGATCAGTTCGCGGTCGAAGTTGGTGCGCGGGCCGGTGTGCATCTTGTCCACCGCGACCGCCGACAGCAGGCTCTCCACGCTGGCGATCAGAGCGATGGTCAGGGCGGCGAGCACGACCGCGCCCCAGTTGCCGGACGGCATTCCGGGCAGGCCGATGGCGTCGAACAGCGAGCCGCTCAACACGATTCGCTCCGGGGAGCCGGGCAGCACCAGCGACAGCACGGTGCCGACGACGACCGCGACCAGCGGGCCGGGCAGCACCTGCACCTTGCCGGGCACGTACTTCCAGCCGAACATGATGGCCATCACGACCACGCCGATCAGGAAGTCGTCGCCGTGGACGTTGGTCAGCTCGCCGGGGAGCTGAATCACGTTCTGCCAGGCCGAACTATGGGACGCGCCGCCGAGCAGCACATGCAGCTGCTGCAGCGCGATGGTGATGCCGATTCCGGCCAGCATGGCGTGCACCACGACGGGTGCGATGGCCAGGGCGGCGCGGGCAATTCGACTGAGCCCGAACAGAATCTGGAGCAGACCGGCCAGGGCGGTAATGAAACACGCCGTCTTCCAACCGAACTGGGTGATGGTTTCGGCGACGACGACCGTCAGACCGGCCGCGGGGCCGCTGACCTGCAGCGGGGAACCGCCGAGCAGGCCGACCACGATACCGCCGACCACGGCGGCGATCAGTCCGGCCGCGATGGGCGCGCCGGAGGCGACCGCGATGCCGAGTGACAACGGCAAGGCGACGAGAAAAACTACGAGGGACGCAGGCAGATCATGACGCAGCAGGCTGTCGAGCCTGCCATTGGATCTACCTGGCGGTGAATCGGTGTCGCGAGACATATCGCTCCTCAGCGAGCATGTACAGGGGCATCGAATAAAGACCGCGGACGGCGTTGGCCGCGCACTCACCGGACGAGCAAAGGCCAGGCTAAAGGTAAAGTCTTAGCAAAGTCTGAGAAAAACTGCCGCCCAACGTAACAAGGGGGTGAATCCTGCCGGATTCACGCCCCTTTTGCCCGAAAACCCTCACCAACACCCCAAATCACACGCGCCTCACGCGGGCTGGGCCACCCTCCCCGGGCCGTCGATCTCCGCGATCCCGTCGACGGTGACCTCCACTACCCGTGCCGTGGCGATGTCGAAGAACAACCCCGACAGCACCACCCCGCGCTCCTCGACCCCGCGCCGCACCACCGGATGCGCGTACAGCGTCTCCAGCTGCACCGCCACGTTCACCATGCCGAGCTGATCGACCGGACCGAATCCGGCTGCGGCGGCGGCTATTCCGACCGGATGCCCGAGCCGGAACCGGTCCAGGCTGGGCCGGGCGTGCGCGAGCCAGTCGTCGAGCTGCGACCCGGTGACCAGTTCACTGTGCAGGGCGCCCATCGCGCCGCATCCGGAGTGCCCGCACACCACCACCGAGCGCACATCGAGTTTGTCGAGGGCGTAGATCAGCGCGGCCTCCATGGACGAGTCCTGGGCGTCACGCGGAATCAGATTGCCCACGTTGCGCACCGTGAACAGATCCCCGGGTCCGCTGCTGGTGATCACATTCGGCACGATGCGCGAGTCGGCGCACGTGACGAAAAGCGAGTCCGGCTCCTGCCCGTCGCGCAGCACACCCAGGTGTGGCCGCATGACGTGTGCGTGACTGCGGTGGTAGGCCGCCACACCCGCGACGATCGGGTCCACATCGGTGGCGGTGCGCCGCCACGGCCCGAGCACCTCGTTGAGCAGGTGCCGCGAATGCCCGCGCGCGGACGGACCGGCCGCGGCATCGGCCATGCGGACCGCGCCGACCTCGATGAACTCGACCGTGCCGCCGTCGGCGCGGTGCTGGTCCACCCATTCCTGCAAGGCGTCGTAGGCGGCGTGGTCCATGAAGTCGACCGTCATCTCCAGCACCACATCGGCGTTCGGCGGCACCTTGGCAAGTTCACTGGTGAGCTCGGGTAAGGCCAGGAAGGTGAAGCTGCCGTCCACCGTGACCCGCCAGCGCACGGCGTCGGTCCCGCCCAACCCGACCTCCTCGGCGGTCACCGTCACCCGCACCACCCGCCACAGCAGCAGCGCGAAGGCAAGGGCAAGACCAACGACCATGCCCAGCAACAGATTCCAGAACACCACCACGAACACGGTGGCCGCGTACACCACCAGGTCGCCGGTGCGCTGGGCCCGCCGGATGTGGGCCAGTTTGATCAGCTGGATGCCGACCACGATGAGCAGTCCGGCCAGCGCCGCCTTGGGAATCGAGCGCGCCACCCCGACCAGCGCCACCGAGAACAGCAGGATCCACTGCCCGTGCAGCATGGTCGAGGCCCGGGTGCGCGCTCCCGCTTTGACATTGGTGATGCTGCGCACGATGACCGCGGCCACGGGCAGGCCACCGATCAAGCCGGAGACCACGTTGGCCGCGCCCTGACCGATCAGCTCGCGATCCAGATCGGTTCGGCGAGTGGCGTTCTGACGCATCCGGTCGACCGCGACGGCCGATAGTAGGGTCTCCACGCTGGCGATGAGCGCGATGGTCACCGCCATCAGCGCGATGGCGGCCCAGCTGCCGTGCGGCAGCCGCGGCAGCCGCAGTTCGTCCAGCAGCGATCCGTCGATGGTGATGTGCTCGACGCGCACCGGCAGCAGCCGGGCCAGCACGGTGGCGACCAGGACCGCGGCCAGCGGTGCGGGCACCTTGCGCACGGGTTCGGGCACGTGCCGCCAGCCGACCAGGATGGCGATCACCACCAGCCCGATGCACAGGTCGCCGGCCTTCACCGAGGCCAGCTGGTGCGGCAGTCCGGCGATGGCGGCCCAGGACGAGGTCAGGGTGTCGCCGCCCAGCAGCACGTGCACCTGCTGCAGGGCGATGACGATGCCGATCCCGGCGAGCATGGCGTGCACCACGACCGGCGCGATGGCGAGCACGCCGCGCGCGATCCGGCTGAGCCCGAACAGGATCTGCAGTCCGCCCGCCAGCATGGTGATGAAACAGGTGGCGGCCCAGCCGAACTGGTTGATGGATTCGGCGACCACCACGGTCAGCGAAGCGGTGGGCCCGCTGACCTGCAGCACCGAGCCGCCGCAGAGCGCGGCGACCACCCCGCCGACCACCGCGGCGATGAGTCCGGCGGCGACGGGGGCGCCCGCGGCCACCGCGATGCCGATCGACAGCGGTAGTGAGACGAGGAAGACGACGAGTGAGGCCGGGAGGTCGTGGCGGACCAGGGTGGCCCACGAGTCCCGGCGCGGCGGGCCGGGAAGCGACGTCCGTGGAGGCTGATCGGTGTCGGTGGACATATCTCTCCTTCGCCGGCACGGCGGAGCCGCCCGGTTCATCGGTCAACATGTACTGGCATCGAGAGGCAGCGGCGGGCGAGGCTGGAGAACCACGACGCTTGGCAGAACGCGGGTAAGCGTAAAGACAAGGCAAAGGAAACGAAAAGCGTTTGCGACGATTGATGCGAACCGCTACCAAACTGTGACACAGCTCACGCGTTCGCGCGAATCGGATATCACCGGTTATTCACCCGATACACCCTGCGGGTTCGCCCGCGATGCCTACTGGAACCTCACCGACGAGCTCGTAGCCGCCTTCACCAGGGCATCCGGGGTCGAGGTCACCGTGTTCAGCGCCGAGACCGGCAAGATCACGGCCAAGCTCGACAAGGAGGGGCCCGAGTCCGGCCGCCGACCCTCGACGAGATCAGCACGGGCAACGGCTGCGCGGTGATCCTCGCCGAGTTCATCCAGCGCTACCCGCGCTGACCCCGCGCGACCTCAGCCGCGGCCGTGCGCCCGCTCGTAGGCCGCGCGGGCATCGGCGGCGCGAGCGCGTTCGCGCTGGTCGGCCAGATCCGGGTCCAGGCCGTGCTTGGCCAGGCGGGCCCGGCGGAACACGTACATCAACGCCGCGGTGAAGTAGATGAGCGGCAGGTACAGCAGCGCCATCATCGACGCCCCCATCCACAGCGGCCCGGGAATCAGCAGGAACAGGCACAGCGGCGGAATGATCGGGATCAGGATGCGCAGCATGTAGCGGCGGGCCGCGCCGGGCCCGGTCAGATCCTCGATCACCCACGGGTGCATCGACGCGGGCAGGGCGCCGCCGGCGATATAGCGCAGGCGCTGCCAGAGATTCGGGGTGTTCTCACTCATCAGTTACTGCTTTCAGCGGGGCGGGCGACGAGTTCGCGGGCGACCGCGATGGCGTCGGGGGTCTGGTCGAACAGGTGGCCCGTACCGTCCCCCGGCAGCGCGCCGACGGCGGCGAGCTTGCGGTGGTGGTCCTCCCGCAGACCCGACATGAGCACGGTGATGCCGCGATGTTCGAGCTTGCCGATGGCATCGCGCAGGGTGAGCGCGCCGGTGGTGTCGAGCGCGGTGAGATGCGACATGCGCAGGATGACCACCCGCACGTCGGCCACCTCGGCCAGCTCCAGCAGGAAGCGGTGCGCGGCGGCGAAGAACAGCGGCCCGTCGAGGCGGTAGGCCACGATGTGGTCATGCAGGAGGTCGTGCTCCTCGGCCAGATGGTCGGCGTCGTCGAGCGGAATCTGGTGCAGCCGGGCCTCTTTGGCGACCGAGCGCAGCGCCAGCATCACCGCGATGCCGACGCCCACCGCGACGGCGGTGACCAGGTCCATCGCGACCGTGACCGCGAAAGTGATCGCCATGATCGCCGCGTCGCCCTTGGAGGCGCGGGCGATGGCCGCCAGCGAGGCGGCCTCGACCATGCGCACGGTGGTGGCCAGCAGCACCCCGGCCAGCGCGGCGAGAGGAATCGCCGCTACCAGCCCGGTGGCGAGGAAGACGATGGCCGCCAGCACCACGGCGTGGATCAGTGCGGCCAGCCGGGTGCGCGCGCCCGAGCGCACATTCACCGCGGTGCGCGCGATGGCGCCGGTGGCCGGCACCCCGCCGAACAGGGGCGCGGCGATATTGGCCAGCCCCTGGCCGAACAGCTCGCGGTCGGGGTTGTGGCGGGTGCCCACGGCCATGGAGTCGGCCGCGGTCGCCGAGAGCAGCGATTCCAGCGCCGCCAGTGCGGCGACCGCCATGGCCGGTGCGAGCAGTGAGCCCAGCTGATCCAGGTGCAGGAATTCCAGTGTGGGGGCCGGTAATCCGGAGGGAATCGTCCCGATCAGCGTCACATCGAGGTGGAACAGCTTGGCCGCCACCGTCGCGAGCACCACGGCCAGCAGTGCGAACGGCAGCCGGGGCAGGGTACGACCGCCGATCAGCACGATCGCGGCGACCACCAGCGCGGTCGCGAGCGACACCCAGCTGGGGCCGGACACGAACTGCCGCACCGCATCCCACGCCGACTGCCACACCTTCTCCCCGTGCGCGTGCGCGACGCCGAGCGCGGACGGGAACTGCTGCAGAGCGATGACCACCGCGATGCCCGCGGTGAAACCCTCGATCACCGGGGCGGGCATGAAGCGCACGGCGCGCCCGACCCCGGCGATCGCGAGCACCACCAGCACGAGCCCGGCCAGCAGCCCCACGGCCAGCACCCCGCTCGCTCCGTGCTGATGGAAGATCGGAACCAGCACCACGGTCATGGCGCCGGTGGGCCCGGTGACCTGGAACCGGGAGCCGCCGAACACCGCGGCGATCGCGCCCGCGATCACCGCGGTCGCCAGCCCGGCGGCCGCGCCGAGCCCCGAGCTGATGCCGAAGCCCAGCGCGAGCGGCAGCGCGACCAGCGCGACGACCAGTCCGGCCAGCAGGTCCGCGCCCGGGGCGCGCATGGCGGGCAGCCAGTCAGTGCGGTTCGGCAGCAGGTTGGCCACGGTCAGAGCGCCTCGGCCAGACGTAACTTCAGAGCGGCCAGCTCGGCGCGCAGGGCGTCGGGCAGCCGGTTGCCGCCGATGGTGGCGTACCACTCGTCGATCGACTCCAGTTCGCGCACCCACTCGTCCACGTCCACGGCCAGGGCCGCACCGGCCAGGCCGCGGTAACCCGCACCCAGGCCGTCGAGGTCGAGCGCGTCGGCGGTGGGCACGTAGCCGATGGGGGTGCGCACGGCGTCGGCGGCGCCGTCGAGGCGTTCGAGCGCCCACTTCAGCACGCGCACGTTGTCGCCGAAGCCGGGCCACAGGAACTTGCCGTCGGCGCTGCGCCGGAACCAGTTGACCTGGAAGATCTTCGGCAGCCGCGCGCCCTCCCGCGCGCCCATGGCCAGCCAGTGCGCGAAGTAGTCGCCCACGTGATAGCCCAGGAACGGCAGCATGGCCATGGGGTCGCGGCGCACCACGCCGACCGCGCCGGTGGCGGCCGCGGTGGTCTCCGAGGACAGCACCGAGGCGGTGAATACGCCGTGCGCCCAGTCGAAGGACTCGGCGACCAGCGGGATGGTGGTGGCGCGGCGGCCGCCGAAGAAGATGGCCGAGATCGGCACGCCGCGCGGGTCGTTCCATTCCGGGGCCACCGACGGGCACTGCTCGATCGGGGTGCAGTAGCGCGAGTTCGGGTGCGCGGCCGGGGTGCCCGATTCCGGGGTCCAGTCGTCGCCGCGCCAGTCGATCAGGTGCGCCGGCGGCTGTTCGGTCAGGCCCTCCCACCACGCGTCGCCCTGGTCGGTGCGGGCGGTGTTGGTGAAGATGGAGTTCCCCGCCTCGATGGTGGCGATGGCATTGGGGTTGGTCTTGGCGCCGGTTCCCGGTGCGACACCGAAGAATCCGGCCTCCGGGTTGACCGCGTACAGGCGCCCGTCGGCGCCGAAGCGCATCCAGGCGATGTCGTCGCCCACGGTCTCGGCCTTCCAGCCGGGCAGGGTCGGTTCGAGCATGGCCAGGTTGGTCTTGCCGCACGACGACGGGAACGCGGCGGCGATGTAGTGCGTCTTCCCTTGCGGCGAGGTCAGTTTCAGGATGAGCATGTGCTCGGCCAGCCACCCCTCGTCGCGGCCGATCACCGAGGCGATGCGCAGCGCGAAGCACTTCTTGCCCAGCAGCGCGTTGCCGCCGTACCCGGACCCGTAGCTCCAGATGGTGCGGGTCTCGGGGAAGTGCGCGATGTACTTGGTCTTGTCACACGGCCACGGCACGTCGGCCTGGCCCTCCGACAGCGGCGCGCCCACCGAGTGCAGGCACTTCACGAATTCGGTGCCGGGGGTGAGCTGCTCCCAGACCTGCGCGCCGGAGCGGGTCATGATCTGCATCGAGACCGCCACGTACTCCGAGTCGGTGATCTGCACACCGTATTTCGGTTCCCCGGCGTCGAGCGGGCCCATGCAGAAGGCGATCACGTACAGGGTGCGCCCGGCCATCGCGCCGCGGTAGTGCTCGGTCAGCACGGTCCGCATGTCGACCGGATCCACCCAGTTGTTGGTGGGCCCGGCGTCGCTCTCGCGCTCCGAGCAGATGAAGGTTCGATCCTCCACGCGCGCCACGTCGTCGGGATCCGAGACGCACCAGAAGGAGTTGGGCTTGGCGGGCAGCGGGACGAACGTGCCCTTGGCCACCAGGTCCGCGGTGAGCCGGTCCCATTCGTCGCGGGACCCGTCGCAGTAGACGATCCGCTCGGGCGCGGTCAGCTCCGCGACCTCGGCGACCCAGGCCGCGATGTCCGGGTGCGCGGTCGGTGCCGCGGTGGAGGCGACGGTGGCGGTAGGACGTTCGAGCACGGCGAACCTCTCTTCACGAAACAACTAGGTTTTCATTTTAGAAAACATGCAATCAGTGGGTGGGCGGACCCCCCGGAAAACCGTGGGCCCCGCGGTTACGCGGAGTGTTCGAGCGCCTCCGCCTGGCCGGTGACCACGCCGGTGAGAATGGCCCGCGCGACCGCCAGCAGCTCCGCGACCTGCGGCGAAGTGAGTTCGTAGGTGACCGAGAGTCCTTCGCGGCGGGCCGAGACCAGCCCGGCGCGGCGCAGAATCGACAGCTGCTGCGACAGATTCGCGGCCTCGACGCCGATCTCGGTGAGCATCTCCGAGACCGCGTACTCGCGCTGGCTCAGCAATTCGAGGACCCGGATCCGCACGGGATGGCCGAGCGTCTTGAAGAAATCCGCCTTCATTTGATAAAGCGGCCGTTGCAGTCCTGGCATGTCGCGAGCCACTCCT
The DNA here is from genome assembly GCF_042732555.1 of Nocardia sp. NPDC059764. Taxonomy (NCBI): domain Bacteria; kingdom Bacillati; phylum Actinomycetota; class Actinomycetes; order Mycobacteriales; family Nocardiaceae; genus Nocardia; species Nocardia sp. NPDC059764. Next base: position 3,120 of record NZ_JBHWHH010000197.1, on the reverse strand, counting down.
TCCGAGGGCGGATGGGCATCTGGATACGCTGCCCGACCCGGTGATTGCAGAGTTTAGCAAACAAGATAATCATGCTAGGTTCGGTCGTTCCCCGGACCGCCCACAGGAAGACCGAACGTGCCCATCGCCACCCTCAATGGGATTCGCCTCAACTACGACGTCACCGGCAACGGACCCCTGGTCGTCCTCGTCATGGGCACCGGCAGCCCGGGCCGGGTCTGGCGGACCTACCAGGTTCCGGCCCTGGTGAAGGCGGGTTTCCGGGTCGCCACCTTCGACAATCGCGGCATCGCGCCCTCGGAGGAGAGCGCCCACGGCATGCGGATCGAGGACCTCGTCGCCGACACCGCGGCGCTGATCGAACTGCTCGGCGGTCCGGCGCACGTGGTCGGCACCTCGCTGGGTGCGCGCGTCACCCAGGAACTCGCGCTGGCCCGGCCGGATCTGGTGACCAAGGCCGTCATGCTGGCCACGACCGGCCGCTCCCATCCCCTGGCCAGCACGCTGAGCAAGGGCGAGCAGGCGTTGCAGCAGCAGGGCGTGAAGCTGCCGCCGGAGTACGCCGCCGCGGTCAAGGCGATGCTGAACCTCTCCCCCGCCACCCTCGAGGCCGACGACTCCGCGCAGCAGTGGCTCGACATCTTCGAATACTCGGCGAGCGTCGCGCCCGGACCGGGCGTCCTCGCGCAGATGCGCATGGACCGGACCGGCAACCGCCTGGCCGATTACGCCCGCATCACCGTCCCCAGCCTGGTGGTCGGGTTCGCCGACGACCGCATGCTGCCGCCGTTGTTCGCCCGCGAGGTGGCCGAGGCGATTCCGGGTGCGCGGTACGTGCAGCTCGAGAAGTGCGGCCACTACGGGTATCTGGAGCAGCCCGAGGCGGTCAACAGCGCCATCATCGACTTCCTCACCGGCGTCCACGCCTGAGCCCCGACCACTTCCGTCCCCCTACCACCCGCCGAGGAGCCGATCGTGTCCGACTCGCTGCCGCCGTGTCCCGCCTGTTCCAGTGAATACACCTACGAAGTGGGCGGGTTGCTCACCTGCCCGGAATGCGCGCACGAATGGACCGTCGAGACCGAGGCGGCGGCCGAGGACGGCGTGATCCGGGACGCGGTCGGCAATGTGCTCGCCGACGGCGACACCGTCACCGTGATCAAGTCGCTCAAGGTGAAGGGCAGCCCCACCGGCATCAAGGCGGGCACCAAGGTCCGCAATATCCGCCTGGTCCAGGGCGTCGGCGACCACGACATCGACTGCAAGGTCGACGGCATCGGCGCCATGCAGCTGAAATCCAGTGTGGTGAAGAAGGTCTAGCGCGGACCCTGGCGCGCGGGTCAGTCGACGGGTTCCTGCTGGGTGGTGCAGTGGATGCCGCCGCCGCCCGCGGCGATGGCGTCGATATTGATCTGCACCACCCGGCGATCCGGGAACAGCCGGGTCAGGGCGGAGTAGGCGGCCGAATCGGCTTCCGGGTCACCGAATTCGGGGGCGATGACGCCGCCGTTGCAGACGTAGAAGTTGATGTAGCCGGCGGCGAAGTCGTCGCCCGCGCCCCGGTAGCGCAGATCGACCGGCGCTTGCAGGGTTTCGATCTCGAGCGGCCGCCCCTGCGCGTCGGTGGCGTTGTGCAGGATCTCGAGGTGGCGGCGGGTGACGTCGTAGTCGAAGGACTCCTCGTTATTGTCCAGCGCCGCGACCACCACGCCCGGTCGCGCGAAGCGGGCGTAGAAATCGGTGTGACCGTCGGTGATGTCCTGCCCGGCGATGCCCGGCAGCCAGATCACCTTCTTGATGCCCAGCAGATGGTCGAGCTCGGCCTCCACCTCGGCCTTCTTCCAGCCGGGATTCCGATTCTTGTTCAGCACACAGGATTCGGTGATGAGCGCGGTGCCCTCGCCGTCGACCTCGATGCCGCCGCCCTCGAGCACCAGATCGGTGTGCGTGGTCTGCACGCCGGCGCGGCCGTCGACGATGGTGGCGACCTTGCCGTCGCGCTTGTGCTGCTGTTTGCCGCCCCAGCCGTTGAAGTTGAAGTCGACACCGGACTTGCCGTGATTGCCGTGCACGAACACCGGTCCGGTGTCACGCATCCAGAGGTCGTCGAGGTCGGCCACGATCAGTTCGACATTCGCGCCGCCGATCAGCCAGCGGGCCAGATCCAGTTCGTCCTGGCGCACCAGCATGGACACCGGCTCGAAGCGGGAGATGGTGGAGGCGATGGTGGCCAGGTTCTCGCGCACCTGCGGCAGCAGCTGCCGGCCCCAGATCGCCTCGCTCGCACCGAAAGCCATCCAGGTGCGCTTGTGCGGCGCGCCCTCGTCGGGCATCACGCCGGAGTGACCCTCGTGGGACGAGCCCGTCGAGGGCTCGCCGTTGAACCACGACGAGACGGATCCCTCACAGCCCGCGAGCAGTAGCCCGCCCATCGTCAAGATCCCCGATCGCATGAACCGGCGTCGTCCTTGCATTGCACTGTCTCCTTTGAAAGAAGGCCCGGCGCGGCGTTTCCCTCTCCGGCGCGCTGAATCCACTGAACCCGCTGATCAAACGGCCGCCACACAAAGAACGGCCCGAGCCGGGCACCAGCGACTCTAATCTCTGACTGAATTTTCAGTCAAGGTCGGTTCGTGTGATCCGGCTCCCTCCGCGACCGGGCGCGCGCAGACTGGGACAGATGACCACCGCCCGCGTTTCCGCTGCTCTGGCCTCCGCAATCGTCATCACCGGGGTCGTGGCCGCCGACCCGGTCGTGCGCGACCGACTCGGCGGTGGTTCCTTCACCGACTCCGGCGCCCTGATCCTGGTCGCCGACCGCGCCGACGCCGACCTGATCCTCGACTTCATCACCACCCTCGGCGGCGACTGGAACCCCGGCGAACTCCGTTACGGCGACCGCGAATTCGTCCGCTCCACCGGCACCGACGCCCTGGCCTGCGCCGTGTGACCCGACCGGTCCGGCTAGTCTCGAATCATGGTGTCGCGCATGAACGGGTCGGCGCTGCCACCCAGCCTGGTGGAAATGGCGACGCGGCATCTGCGGGCGGAGGTGCTCAGCGGCGCGTTCGAGCCCGGCGACCGCATCGGCGAGGAAGCGCTGTGCGCGCGGCTGGGCAC
>NZ_JBHWHH010000196.1:0-12669 GCF_042732555.1 Nocardia sp. NPDC059764 | reverse complement strand
GTCGAGGACCAGGGGACTTTCGTTATCGCTTAACGCGGATCAGCGAATCAGGCGTTGCCCGACAGCTTCTCACGCAGCGCGGCCAGCTGCGCGTCGCTCGCGAGCGAGCCACCGGCCGGCGCGTCCGAGGAGGAAGCGGCAGCCTGCGAACCGGACTCCGAGGAGTAGTTCTGCGGTCCACCGTTGGCAGCCTCGGCGGCGGCGTCGGCGGCCATCTTCTCCATCTGAGCGGTGTGCATCTTGTGGCGACGCTCGGCCTCGGCGTACCGGGTCTCCCACTCTTCACGCTGCTTCTCGAAACCGTCGAGCCATTCGTTGGTCTCGGAGTCGAAGCCCTCGGGGAAGATGTAGTTGCCCTGGTCGTCGTAGCTGTCGGCCATGCCGTACTTCGACGGGTCGAACTCGGCGGTGTAGTCCTCGTTGGCCTGCTTCAGCGACAGCGAGATCCGGCGACGCTCGAGGTCGATGTCGATGACCTTGACCATGGCGTCGTCGCCGACGGCGACAACCTGGTCCGGGACCTCGACGTGGCGCTCGGCCAGCTCGGAGATGTGCACCAGGCCCTCGATGCCCTCTTCGACGCGCACGAACGCACCGAACGGAACCAGCTTGGTGACCTTGCCCGGCACGATCTGACCGATCGCGTGGGTGCGGGCGAACTGACGCCACGGGTCTTCCTGGGTCGCCTTGAGCGACAGGGAGACACGCTCGCGGTCCAGGTCGACGTCGAGAACCTCGACGGTGACCTCGTTGCCGACCTCGACAACCTCGGACGGGTGGTCGATGTGCTTCCAGGACAGCTCGGAGACGTGCACCAGACCGTCCACGCCACCCAGGTCCACGAAGGCACCGAAGTTGACGATGGAGGAGACCACACCCTTGCGGACCTGGCCCTTCTGCAGCTGGTGCAGGAACTCGCTGCGGACCTCGGACTGGGTCTGCTCGAGCCAGGCGCGACGCGACAGGACCACGTTGTTGCGGTTCTTGTCGAGCTCGATGATCTTGGCCTCGATCTCCTTGCCGACGTACGGCTGGAGGTCGCGGACACGGCGCATCTCGACCAGCGACGCCGGGAGGAAGCCGCGCAGACCGATGTCCAGGATCAGGCCGCCCTTGACGACCTCGATGACGGTGCCCTTGACGGCCTCGTCCTTCTCCTTGAGCTCCTCGATCGTGCCCCAAGCCCGCTCGTACTGAGCGCGCTTCTTCGACAGGATCAGGCGGCCTTCCTTGTCCTCCTTGGTGAGAACGAGGGCCTCGACCTCATCGCCCACGGAAACGACCTCATTGGGGTCGACATCGTGCTTGATGGACAGTTCGCGAGACGGGATCACGCCTTCGGTCTTGTAACCGATGTCGAGAAGGACCTCATCGCGATCGACCTTGACGATCGTGCCTTCGACGATATCGCCGTCGTTGAAGTACTTGATGGTCTTGTCGATGGCGGCGAGGAAGTCCTCGGCAGTGCCGATGTCGTTGACGGCAACCTGCGGCGAGGTGACAGTGGTGGGCATGTGTTGGGAGGCTCCGGACGGATTGTGGTCGGTAGTGGACATGTGGACTTTCGGTTTTGCTGCGAACAGCGGGCAATGGCTCTAATGTTGCACAACGCAGCACGACTATCTGCTCTACGCGGCTCGAGAAACCGGGTACAGAAGACACTCGCGGAAAACAGCGTACGCGACGGGTGTTGTACCAAGCAAACATGGGTCTCATCGCAAACCTCGCTAGGGTGTGCCCATGTCCGAAGATCACTCTGCCACCCCCGACGACGCCCGGCACGCCGAGGCCAATGCCCTGCTCGGCACGGTGGGAGTGACCCGCGCCAAGGTCGATTCGGAGTCGAGTCAGCGCGCCAGCCGCAAGTGGTGGGACGCCGACGCGGCCGCCTATCACGAGACGCACGCCGACTTCCTCGGCGTGGACTCCCCCGCCGGCGAGTTCGTGTGGTGCCCGGAGGGGTTGCACGAGGGTGACTGGCATCTGCTCGGCGATATAGAGGGCAAGCGGATCCTGGAGATCGGCTGCGGGTCGGCCCCCTGCTCGCGCTGGCTCGCCTCGCACGGCGCGCACCCGGTCGGCCTCGACATCTCCCGTTCCATGCTGGATCGCGGTCTGGCCGCCATGGCGGCGGGCGGACCCCGCGTCCCGTTGATCCAGGCGGGCGCGGAGGATTTGCCGTTCGCCGACGAATCGTTCGACCTGGCCTGCTCGGCCTTCGGCGCGGTCCCCTTCGTCGCCGACTCGGCGCGCGTCATGCGCGAGGTTCACCGCGTCCTGCGTCCCGGCGGCCGCTGGGTCTTCTCCGTCAATCACCCCATGCGCTGGATCTTCCCCGACGATCCGGGTCCCGGCGGCCTACGCGCCACCATTCCCTATTTCGACCGCACTCCCTATGTGGAGCTCGGCCCCGACGGCGAGCCCACCTATGTCGAGCATCACCGCACCATCGGCGACCGCGTCCGGGAGATCGTCGCCGCGGGGCTGATCGTGAAGGACATCATCGAACCCGACTGGCCGGAATGGCTCGACCGCGAATGGGGCCAGTGGAGCCCCCTCCGGGGCGAGATCTTCCCCGGCACAGCTATTTTCGTCACCGAAAAGGCGAACTGAGACCCGCGACCGCACCCTCGTGGGGTTGCCGAACCGGTCTCGTGACTATTTGGGTTCGCGGCCCGCTTGCCGGAGAGCCATCCGGAGCGCGTACTCGATCTGGGCGTTGATGCTGCGCAGGTCGTCGGCCGCCCATTTGGCGATGGCGTCGTGGACGGCCGGGTCCAGGCGCAGCAGCACGCGTTTCGGCTCGCGTTTGGCGGCGGACATCAAGCGTAGAGGGTGCCGGCGTTGACCACGGGTGCGGCGGAGCGGTCCCCGCACAGCACGACCAGCAGATTGGACACCATCGCCGCCTTGCGCTCCTCATCCAGATCGACCACACCCTGTTCCGCGAGCCGGTCCAGCGCCATGCCGACCATACCGACCGCGCCTTCGACGATGCGGCTGCGGGCCGCGACCACCTGGGCGGCCTGCTGGCGGACCAGCATGGCCTGGGCGATCTCCGGCGCGTAGGCGAGGTGGGTGATACGGGCCTCGATGATCTCGATGCCGGCCAGTTCGGTGCGGGCGCGCAGCTCCGTGGTCAGCTCACCCGCGACCTCCGCGCCGTCACGCAGGCTCGAGGTGCTCGCGTCGTCGGTCTGGTACGGGTGGGTGGTGGCCAGGTGCCGGACCGCGGTCTCGGACTGGGTGCGCACGAAGTCCTCGTAATCGTCGACGGCGAAGGCGGCCTTGTAGCTGTCCACCACCTGGTAGACGACGACCGCGGCGATCTCGACCGGATTGCCGTCGAGGTCGTTGACCTTCAGCTTCTGGGTCTCGAAGTTGCGGATGCGCAGCGAGATGCCGCGCCGGCTGGACAACGGGGTCACCCAGTGGAAGCCGGACTCGTCGACCGAGCCGATGTAGCGGCCGAAGAACTGGATCACCTTGGCCTGGTTGGGATTCACCGTGATGAAGCCGCTGGCGGCGAGCACCGCGGCCAGGATGGTGACCGCCAGCGCGATGCCGATGACGGTCCGCGCACCCCCGGTGGCGCCGCTGCTCAGCGCGTGCGACTCCAGCACGACTCCGATGACCAGCAGGATGAAGACCCCCAGCATGAGGAACCCGTTCAACCGGAAGGCCCGACGCATCTCCATGACACTCTCCTAGTATCGAAGTGATATCACGACGATAGCGCGGGGGGGCCTGCGCGGCAAGCTCGAAAAACAGTTCGCCCCGCCGCACGAAGGCGCGGCGGGGCAAGGGCTTCGGGTTCAGGCGATCAATTCGGGCGGATATTGCGGTTGTTGCGGAACAGGTTGGCGGGGTCGTACTTCGCCTTGAGCACGGCCAGCCGGTCGTAGGTGGCGGGGCTGTATCCGGCTCGGGTCTGCGCTTCGTCGGCCTGGTCGCCGCTGCCGTAGAGGAAGTTGAGGTTGTGGCCGACGGTCCACGGCCGCAACGTCTTTCGAACCAGCGCCAGCTGGTCTCGCACCGCCTCGGCATTGTCCGATCGCGGCATGGCCAGCACCCGCGCGATGTACTGCGCCTCGCGGTGGTCCATCGAGATTCCGTGCGGGCTCGGACGGCTCAATGCCCCGCCCAGGTGCCGGAATCCGGCCACCGTGGGCAGCGCGGCCTCGGGGCCCGTCGCCGCCAGGAAAGCGTCCGCGGCGTCGGCGGGCAGGTCCGAGAGCAGCGCGTTGGTGGCGGTGTAGGCGTGCGGGTGATCCGGATCCCGGTAGACGGCATGGCTTTCCGTGTAGGGCATCATCCGCAGGTCGTCGGTCATGCGCTCCCCGACCGCGCGCAGCGGCGCGACGAGGCGCTCACCTTCCTCCTCGGCGCCGGTGAAGGCGATATTGATGGTCGCCACGTACCGCCCGCGCAGGTGCGGGGGCAGCTGCGGGATATCGGGGAAGGTCAGCATGGTGATGGCCGAGGTGACGGTCTCGGGCACCTCCCGGGTCCACCGACGCCAGGCCTCCAGCGCCGGGGCGATCAGCGCGGTGTCGAACTGCAACTGGCCGCCGTAGACCCGGGTGACAGGCAGCAGGTCCAGTTCCAGCGCGGTGACCACGCCGAAGTTGCCACCGGTGCCCAGCACCGCGCCGAACAACTCGTCCGCGGGCGTCAGGCGGCGCAGGCGGCCGTCGGCGGTGACGATCTCGACGGCCCGCACATGCTCTGCGGCATAACCGTATTCGCGGGCCAGGATGCCGACCCCGCCGCCGAGAATGTAGCCGACCACGCCGACCGAGAGCGAGGAGCCGTTCAGCGGCGCCAGGCCGTGCGCGGCAGCCGCCTCGATCAGGGCTCCGGCCCGCACGCCCGCCCCGACGCGGGCGGTGCGCGCGTCCGCGTCGACGCGGATGTCGGTGAGGCGGCGGGTGGCGATGAGCACGCCGCCGTCGGCGGCGACCGACAGTCCGTGCCCGGTGGCCTGCACCGCCACCGGAAGTCCGTGCCGCGCCGCGTATTCCACGGCGGCGCGGACGTCCTCGGCGTGAGCCGCGGCCACCACGACGGCGGGCCGGTGGGTGTACGCGGTTTGGAATCCGGCGATCTCGGCGTCGTAGCCGGTGTCGCCGGGCCGGAAGACGGGTCCGGTGGTGGCGGGCAGGTCGGTGATCGCTGTCTTCGTCATGTCACCCACCCTGCTCGCCCAGGAACAATAACTCCAACAGATAGTTCTACTCGTAGCTAGAATCATCAGTTATGGAACTGCGTCAGCTGCGCTACTTCGTCACGGTCGCCGAGGAAGCGAACTTCACCCGCGCGGCGGCCCGCCTGCATCTGACCCAGCCCGGCCTCAGCGCGCAGATCCGCCAGCTGGAACGTGAACTGGGACAGCCTTTGCTGGATCGGACGAGCCGCGCGGTCACGCTCACCCCGGTCGGCGAGGCGGTGTTGCCGATCGCCCGCGCGGCCCTCGAACACGTCGAGCGCATCACCCACACCGTGGACGAATTCACCGGCCTGCTGCGCGGGCACGTGCGGGTCGGCTTGATCTCCGGCGCGGCGGGCGAGGAGATCGACATCGCCCAGGTGTTGTCCGACTTCCACCGCGACCACCCGCAGATCGGCATCTCCCTCACCGAGGACGCCTCCGACGCCATGTACGGCGCCCTGCGTCGCGGCGGGCTGGACATCGGCCTGCTCTCCATCTCGGAGGATCTGGACCCGAGCGTCGGCACCGAGCTCATCTACGAGAGCACGATCGTGGCGGCCGTGCCGGCGGCGGCCGAGGGCTTCGGCGACCGGATCACCCTGACCGAACTGTGCGAGCACCCCCTCATCTGCCTGCCCACCGGCACCGGGCTGCGCGCACTACTCGAAAATGCCTGCGCCGCTGCCTCTCTGACGCCCGATGTGGCGTTCGAGGCCGCCGCGCCCCCGCTGCTGATCCGGTTGGCCGCCCACGACCTCGGCATTGCCGTCATTCCGCGAATCCCGGCGGACGAGGCCACCGGCCTCGGTATCCGCACCCTGGAGATCGATCCGGCGATGTGCGGCCGCCTGGTGCTGGCGTGGAGCACCGAACGTCCCCTGAGCCCGGCCACGAAAGTCCTGCTCGGCCAACTCCGTATCGCGCTCGCGAGCTGGAAGACACCGGGTCAGGCGAGCACGGCCCGCAGGCCGCGGTCGCGGACGGCCTGAATCCCGACCAGCGCCGGCAACACGACGCCGGTCACGATGCGCTCGATGGCGTCGCTCCGGTGATTCGGAAAGCCGCACATCACATAATTACCTAACCTTCCCTATTGCTACTCATCATAGGGAAGGTTAGGGTGGTTTTCGTGACTGATCGTCTCTACTCCGTCGAGGAAGTCGCCGAACGCCTCGGACTGCACGTACGCACAGTCCGCGGGTATGTGCGGGAAGGAAAGCTGCCCGCCACCCGCATCGGCAAGCAGTACCGCATCACCCGGGCCGATCTGGAAGCCTTCACCGGCCTACCCACCCCCGAGGGCGGATCGACTGCCCCGCAACGGTATTCGGAGGTGTCCAGCATCATCGAGGTCGATGCCGCGGATCCCTCGATCGCCGACCGGGTCGGCACGCTGCTGACCGCGGCGGCGGGCACCCACACCGGCGACGGGCAACCACTGCGGGTGCAGACCTTCTACGACCGCGAACGCGCCCGCCTGAAGGTCATTCTCGTCGGCGGCCTGGGCGATACCGCCCGGCTGCTCGAATACATGGAAGGAGTTCTCGCGTCGTGAACGCGATCTACAAGTCCGAGGCCGGACGGGCCGCCATCCAGGCCCGCTACCAGGAACTGGTGCGCCGCTGGCCGGTCGCGGTGGAGCAGTTGCACATTCCGACCCGGGAGGGCGACACCTTCGTGCTGGCCTCCGGCCCGAAGGACACGCCGCCGGTGGTCCTGCTGCACGGGTCCGGGGCCAACTCCGCCACCTGGCTCGGCGATATCGCCTCCTGGGCAACCGATTTCCGCGTCTACGCCGTCGACATGGTGGGCGAGCCCGGGGGCAGCGCCGAGTCCCGCCCGGCGCTCGGCTCGGACGCGGTCGCGTCGTGGCTCGACGATGTCCTTGCCGGACTGGACGTTTCCGCCGCGGCCTTCGTCGGCATGTCGCTGGGCGGCTGGACCGCCCTGGACTACGCGGTCCGCCGACCCGACGCCGTCACGAAGCTGGCGCTGCTGTGCCCCGGCGGGATCGGCAAGCAGCGCTTCGGCTGGATCTTCAAGAACCTGCTCGACCACCTGTTCAGCAACCACGACCTGCGCCGCTCGGCCGCCATCGTCACCGGCCTGAACCTCGCCGACCACGCCGAGATCCTCGACGACGTGACGCTGACCTTCACCCACTTCAACCCGCGCACCGGCAAACTGCCGATCTTCACCGACGCGCAGCTGAGCGCCCTCCCGATGCCGGTTCTGGTGATCGTGGGCGAAGACGACGTCATGTTCAAGTCCGCCGACACCGCCCGCCGCGCACAGCAATCCATTCCGAACGCGACCACCCGGGTGCTCCCGGGCGTCGGTCACGCCATCCTCGGTCAGACCGCGCCCGTGCTGGAGTTCCTCCGCGAGTAACAGATCAGGGAGCCCTCGCGCCGGGGGCTCCCTGATCTCGTAATGGGACTAGAGGATTCGCGAGAGGAACGCCTTGGTCCGGTCGTGCTGGGGATTGGCGAGCAGCTCGCGCGGATCGCCCGCCTCCACCACGACACCGCCGTCCATGAAGGCCAGCTGGTCGGCGACCTCACGGGCGAAACCCATCTCGTGGGTGACGACCACCATGGTCATGCCCGAGGCCGCGAGTTCGCGCATGACGCCGAGCACCTCGCCCACCAGCTCCGGGTCCAGCGCCGAGGTGGGCTCGTCGAAGAGCATCAGCTTGGGGTCCATGGCCAGGGCGCGCGCGATGGCGACACGCTGCTGCTGACCGCCCGACAGCTGGGCGGGGTAGGCATCGGCCTTGTCCGCCATGCCGACTCGGGCCAGCAGGTCCCGGGCGCGGGCCACCGCGTCGGCCCGCTTGAGCTTCTTGACCTGGGTCGGCGCCTCGATGATGTTCTCCAGCGCCGTGCGGTGCGGGAACAGGTTGAAGTGCTGGAACACCATGCCGATATCGCGGCGCTGCTTGGCGGCGTCGCGCGGGTGCAGCTCGTAGAGTTTGCCGTTCTTCTCGCGGTAGCCGACCAGATCGCCGTCCACGTACAGGCGTCCGGCATTGACCCGCTCGAGGTGGTTGATGCAGCGCAGGAAGGTGGACTTGCCGGAACCGGACGGGCCGATCAGGCACAGCACCTCGCCGCGCTTCACCTCGAGGGTGATGCCCTTGAGCACGTTCAGCGCGCCGAAGCTCTTGCACACCCGGTCGGCGCGCACCATCGGCACCGCCGAGGGTGGCAGCGAGCCGTCGATCAGCGGCGTGGACTCCTTGGAGAACGACATCGAATCCTCGGACATGTTCACCTATCCCGTTCCGCCGGCGACCTGCGCCTGGGCCAAGGCGCGCAACTGTTTCGCGGTCAGCTGCCGGGAGGAACCGCGCGAGTAGTACCGCTCCAGGTAGTACTGGCCGATCATGAGCACACTGGTGACGGCCAGATACCAGGTGGCGGCGACCAGCAGCAGCGGGATCGGCTGGAAGTTCACGCTGTAGATGTCGCGGGCCCGGCCGTAGAGGTCGGTGGTGAGCGGGATCGCCGTCACCAGCGAGGTGGTCTTCAGCATGGAGATGAGCTCGTTGCCGGTCGGCGGGATGATCACCCGCATGGCCTGCGGCAGCACCGTGCGGGTCATGGTCTGCGACCACGACATGCCCAGCGCCACCGACGCCTCGCGCTGCCCCTCGCCCACCGAATTGATTCCGGCGCGCACGATCTCGGCCATGTAGGCGGCCTCGTTGAGACCCAGGCCGATCATGGCGAAGAAGAACGGCGCCGACCAGTGCTGCACATCGAAGTGCGCCAGCGACGGCCCGAACGGCACGCCCACGGTGACGGTCTTGTACAGCGACGGGAACAGGCCCCAGAACACCAGCTGCACATAGACCGGCGTCCCGCGGAAGATCCACAGGTACGCCCACGCCACCGAGCGCAGCACCGGGTTCGGCGACAGGCGCATGACCGCCAGCAGCACGCCGAGCACCACGCCGATCAGCATGGCCAGCACGGTCAGCTCCAGAGTCACCAACGCGCCCTGGGCGATTCGTTTGTCACCCAGGTACTTGAAGTAGGTGTTCCAGTGGTAGGCCTCGTTGGTCTTGGCGCCCCAGAGGAACAGGGCCAGGGCGATCAGGATGATCGCGGCGGCGATCCACCGGCCCGGCCGTCGCAGCGGAATCGCCTTGATCGGCTCGGGCTCGGGGCTCTCGACCGGCATCGAGAGGTGGTTCTTGTCCTGCGACATGGAGGTCAGCTGGCTCCGTTGATGACGGACTTGGTGATCGCGCCCTCCTGGACACCCCAGTTCTCGGCGATCTTCTTGTACTGGCCGTTGTCCATCAGGTACTGCACGGCTTCCTGCAGCACCGGCGCCAGCGCGGAGCCCTTCTTGACCGGCCAGCCGTACGGCGCGGAATCGAAGATCTTGCCGGCGGGCTCGATCTTGTCGCCGGCCTGCTTGATGGCGTACGCGGTCACCGGGGAGTCGGCGGACATGGCGTCGACCTGGCCCTGGACCAGCGCGTTGGCGGCGGCGGACTGCTCGTCGTAGGCGACCTTCTGGATCTCCGGCTTGCCCGCGGCGACGCACGCCTTGGACTTGGCCGGGATCTCGTCGGTGTCCTGAACGGTGGTGCGCTGCACCGCGACTCGCTTGCCGCAGGCATTGTCCGGGTCGACGGTCTTGCCCTTCTGCTGGGCCCACTGGCTGCCCGCGGAGAAGTAGGTGACGAAGTCGGCGGTGGCCTCGCGCTCCTTGTTGTCGGTGAAGGAGGACATGCCGAGGTTGTAGGTGCCGGCCTCGATGGAGGGGATGATCTTCTCGAAGTCGGCTTCCTTGTAGTCCGCGTTCAGGCCCAGCACCTTGGCGACGGCGTCCATCAGGTCGACGTCGAAGCCGACGATCTTGCCGCTGGACGGATCCCGGTACTCGTTGGGCTGATACGGAACGTTGACGCCGACGGTCAGCTTGCCGGAGGACTTGATATCGGAGGGCACCTTGGCCGCGATGGTGTCGACCTTGGCCACGTCGACCTTGGCCACCTCGGGGCCGCTGGATTCCGAATTACTGGTACAAGCGGTCAGTGCGAGAGCGCCACCGGCGACGACGACAGCGACTCGCAGGGCACGCCCGCGAAAAGAGTTACGAACAGACACAGCAGTCCTCCACAGTTCGGGTGCGCGACATCCGTGGGTCGCCCGCCGTTTGAAATGTAAGCGAGTGACACCGTCCGCGTCGGCCGGTAACCGAAGATTAATCGGCGACACGCCAGAGCGGGGCCGAACACGCCCGGCCCGGAATGCGCGCTCACCAGCGGTGCAGCCGTGCGCGCACCTGCTCGGTGAATTCGGAGGTAGAGGCTAGCCCACCCAAATCGGACGTTGCAACACCAGCCCGCAACGTATCAGCAACCGATCGTTCGATACGGTCGCCGACCCGGCGCAATGCGCTGTAGCGCTGGGTGCGACCCATCCAGTGCAGCATCGCCGCCGCGGAGTTGAACAGCGCGACCGGATTCGCGCGATTGCGCCCCGCCAGGGTCGGGGCCGCGCCGTGCACCGCCTGCGCCATGATCTGGGTATCGGAGCAGTTCACCGAGGCGGCCATACCGAGCGAACCACTCAATTCGCCCGCCAGATCGGACAGGATGTCGCCGAACAGATTCTCGGTGACGATCACGTCGTAGTCGCGGGCCGCACGGACCAGATGCGCCGCCGCCGCGTCCACGTGCTCGTCATCGATCTCCACGTCCGGGTAGTCCGCGGCCACCTCGTAACAGATATCGCGGAACATGCCCATGGTCATGGGCAACACATTGGCCTTGTGCACCACGGTCAGCTTCTTCGAACGCTCCGACGCGATCTCGAACCCCAGCCGCGCGATGCGTTCGATCGCGGCCCGGGTGAACACGCCGACCGACAGCGCGACATCCCGCGACGGCTGGAACTCGCCGGACCCGGCGGCCATATTGCGGTCGGCGTAGAGGCCCTCGGTGTTCTCGCGCAGGATCAGCAGATCCATGTCCTGGGCCAGCGCGCGCACCCCTTCGAGGCTGCGGGCCGGGCGGATGTTCGCGTAGAGACCGAAGCGCTTGCGGACCGCGCCCGCGGGCGGCAGGCCGGTGCGGTGTTCGGGGGCGTAGGAGGCGCTGTCGTGCGGGCCCATGATCCAGGCGTCGAGTTCGGCCAGCGCGGCGAGCGTCTGTTCGGGCACCGGGTTGCCGTACTGTTCGATCGCCTCGTGCCCGAGCGGCAGCGGGACCCACTCCACCGGCGGCAGGCCCGTGGTCTCGAAGGCGTCGTCGACCACATGCCGGGTGGCACGGACGATTTCGGGGCCGATGCCGTCGCCCTCCAGCAGGCCCAGCCGGATTCGAGTCTCGCTGTCGCTCATGGCAGTCATCCTCGCGCAACCCCCGCCGCCGCCGCGCCCCGGCACACGCCGCCACGCCTGTTTCGAGACCTGGACGAGGATCGCGCGTAAGTTCAGGACACCATGGTGCAATCGGTGGAACTGGTGCTCGACGAGGCGTCCGAGGCGGCGGTGCGGCGGCAGTGGGCGGCGCTGAGCGAACTCGGCCTGCACACGCCTGGGCCCTGGTACCGGCCGCACATCACCATCGCGGTGGCCACCGAGATCTGGCCCCGGCTGGACAAGGTCTTGGCGCAGCAGGACTTCCAGCCGTTCCCCGTGCGCCTGGGCGGACTACTGGTCTTCGGATCCCGTGCCGCCGTACTGGTTCGGGCGGTGGTGCCATCCGAACCACTGATCTCCTTGCAGCACAGGCTGTTCCGGGTGGTCGCCGACTGCCCGGGCATCCCCGGCAATGTCCGGCCCGACCACTGGACCCCGCACGTCACCCTCGCCCGCCGGCTGAAACCGGGCCAATTCGACGCCGCACTGGGCGCGGTGGGCTGGGACAAGGACGTGCGGGCTACCGTGGAGGACATCCGCCGATGGGACGGTGACCGGCGCGCCGAATGGTCGGTGACCGCCGGTGACCTGCCCACCCGGTAGCGCGGGGAAGATAACCGCAGGGCCCGGCGTTGGACCGGGGACATCGATACGAGAGGAAGCCATGGCCACCCAGACCCTGACCGAACAGAACTTCGACGAGGTAGTCACCGGGAACGACGTGGTTCTCGTCGACTTCTGGGCCTCGTGGTGCGGTCCGTGCCGCAGCTTCGCCCCCACCTTCGAGAAGTCGTCCGAAGCCCACCCCGACGTGGTGCACGGCAAGGTCGACACCGAGGATCAGCAGGGACTGGCCGCGGCGGCCAACATCCGCTCCATCCCGACCATCATGGCGTTCCGCGAGGGCGTGCTCGTCTTCGCGCAGCCCGGCGCGCTGCCCCCGGCCGCGCTCGAGGATCTGGTCACCCAGGTGAAGGCCCTCGACATGGACGAGGTGCGCAAGCAGCTCGCCGAGCAGGAATCCGCCAAGTAGCCGCATCCCGCCGCAGCGTCAGCGCCGCACCCCCCGAAGG